>NZ_LWFZ01000650.1:0-4283 GCF_001635225.1 Oleiphilus sp. HI0086 | reverse complement strand
CCTTAGCTATCAGTTGCAACTTCTACGAGAGCTAGACAGTCCCTCTCCTCGTCTGGATTTCCAAATAGCACATAAGAAAAAACTTAGACCCAGCACGTTCGTAAAAACCGGTGAAGAATTAATCACTACAAAGCTTGGTGAGGCCAAAGCGCTGGTCGTAAAAAAGGTTCGCGCAGATGACAGCAAACGCCAGACCTACCTATGGGTTTCAGAGAAATACCCTATGCTTCTTCTCAAAATGACACAGATAGAGAAAGATGGAGAAGAGTATGAAATACATCTAGAGACAGCTAACGTTAACGGCACAGAAGTCACCTTTAAATAGCCAAGAGCAAAGCGCATGAACTACGAGACAGCAAAACAGTACTTACTATCAAAACCTGAAGCCAGAGAAGACTACCCTTTTGGCCCAGATGTTATGGTTCCGAAAATTAAGGCTAAGATGTTTGCTACGCTTGGCGTTAATGACAACATTGCCCAAATGAACCTAAAGTGCGACCCGAATCAAGCAAACGAACTACGCGACCTTTTTGAAGCAGTAAAGCCCGGTTACCATATGAACAAGCTTCACTGGAATACTATAATTCTTGACGGGAGCATCCCGGTCGGTGAAATTGAACGAATGATCGACCACTCCTACAAACTTGTCGTAAAAAAGCTGAGAAAAGCCGAACGCCAAGCATTGGAACTGAGTTATGGAAAAGAAGCTTTGTATAAAGATTAGCGAAGACAGGCTAGTCAGTATTCTTACCAGCCAGCAAATTAATCATCATCCTGCATAGGAATTATATACTTCCCCGACTCGAGACCCGATATTCGCTCATTAATCATGGTTTGCTCGGCGCCTGATAAGGCAAGCGACTCATTATTGGGATAAAATCTGTACTCTTCTTTATCTCCGTCAAATTTTATTTTACCCAGAATTTGACCGCTATTACTTATGCAATCAAGCTCTTGCTGAATTGGCCAGAACAGCACCATTTATCACTCCCTCTTAAAACAATTCTATCTCCGAATAATAATCGCAGATAATACTTGCGCAAACAAAAGATTTAAGTAGTTAGGCAATTTGAACGCTTGCAAGCTTAGCAATTGGCGTTAACGTAAAATAGCAACAATCGCTGGATGATCTGAGTAGCTGCCGGTGGACACCGCGTAATCATCAAGACAGGTCAACCCACGATACAAAATATGGTCAACTAGAGACTTCTTGCGGTGCTTGGGTTTTGAGTGAGATTCTATACTGTCTTGCATTCTGCAACTACTGGCTGATAATAAGGAACCTTTAGCTCGTAACAACTTCAACACTGTAGAGTTCGCTGTATCGTTAAAATCCCCTAAAGCAATAACCTTCGCGACTTTAGTCGAGGAAAAATCGTTTGCTTCGCGTTCAACGGCTTTCGACAGCGCCAATGCCTGGCTTTCACGCTTTAAGCGCTTGCTCTTGCTATCATTTCGCTTCGATAGAAAATGAGAGCTTATAACTGCGACTTGCTCCCCGGAAGCATTATCTAAGTAGAAGCGTGCACCGACAACCTTACTCAGACACTTTTTCTTTTTGACACCATTGGTTTTTCCGCAAGGGAAGCCGTAGTTTGTTAAACTACCTTTGACTGGTTCCAAACGGCTGATTAAGGCAACATCTTGGCCCGTTGCCGTATCCCTTCCCTGTGTAAAATACGCTTTCCAGTCTTTGCCAAAACGGTTTGCCAAATCGATCGCAACGTACTTATTTTCAATTTCTGACACCGCTAGAATATCTATCCTATGCTCTCTAACAAGCTTCGCATAGAATGCCAGCTCAGTTAGGTAATCCTTCTTTGACATGTCTCGTATCGTCACTTTACTACCGTCAGCTTTACCGTCATAAGGGGTCCATAGCCATTCGGTATTTAAAGTCATTACGCGAAGCTCTGCGTTTAAGCCTGTACAACACAATATACAGACCCCCATAATCATAGATCGAATTACCATTAGGGTTTCACTCTTTTCTGCGAGCCTCCATCATAGCAAGAACCTATAGACCGTTACGACAAGGTTACGGAACATTTGTAGCGGATATTGTTTGATCGCGCGGTTCGTCATGCAAATTAGACGACTGATACTTATTTACATAAGCAGGAGACTTATAGAATATCTTGAGGTCCCTATATTGAATAACATCTTTAAACATCTGGATAAATTCATCCAGGTTCAAGCGAATTGGATTCAGGGTTGTCGGTTGTCGCTCAGTTAGTCCGTAAACAACCTTACCCGCATCACGCTCATCTACGAAGGTTCCAAACAAGCGATCCCAGATTATTAACACGCCACCAAAGTTTGTATCGATCTGCTCCGGTTTGCAGCCATGATGAACCCTGTGGTGCGAAGGTGTATTGAAAACCTTTTCAAATACTCCCAACCTTCCAATAAGCTCGGTATGAAGGAAGAATTGATAAGACAGGCTTAATTCAATCGCAATTAAAGCAAGATCTTTGTCGAAGCCAATGATTGCTAGTGGCAACCACCAGATCATCCAGCCAAAATTAACATCCATTAAAAAGTTTTGGCGCAAAGCGGTAGAAAAATTCATAATTTTAGACGAATGGTGCGTTACATGTATTGACCATAACCAACGTATTTTATGCATACCGTAGTGGTAGATATAAAAGAAAAAATCGCATGCGATAAATAGGAATAGGTAACTCAACAAACCATCTTCAATTTTATACTGAAACCCGTATTGAGCAACAAACTCATAAAATGCCTGAATAAACAGGGCAATAGCAATCCCATCGAATATTTTATAAATCCCACCGGTTGCAATATTCGTTAGCGTTTCCTTTAAATGGTAGGCATCTTTTCTTCCCTTCCTATGCCAGTACCAAGCCTCAAGACAAATAATTGATATAAACACGCTGCCAAAAAGCATAATAAAGCCCAAGGCATGTAGTAAGTCGCTCATGAATTGCTCCTTCAAACTAATCAGTAATTAAAGCTAGTTTATTCCACAAGCAGCATCTATTATTGTCATAGCAATAATATTTTTTGACAATCTGCGCCACCATTACAATCAGCTTATGAATTCTTTAAATGATTTTTTTATCTCTCGGGATGTTGTCGGATACCTACAGACCTTTATTAAGCAAAGCGGTCTTAGTCTTCCGTTGTATGAACAGAAGCTTGACTATTTATCCGCTAAGCAACATATGTCTTTTGCACAATGGTGGCGTTTATTAGAAGAATTAGAAGCGCTAACGCCATACGACGCGTTGGGCCTTGAAATAGGAAGGTATATAAAGGTTGAGCATGTAGGCGTACTCGGCTACCTGTTTCGCACGGCCAGAAACGTGGGTGAAGCGTTAGCTTGCTTCAAACGATTTCAGGGCTTGATCTACGCAGGAAGTCTTGCACACACGGAACTAAATCCTGACAATTCATTTTGCCTGGTGTGGAACCCGGATTACGGTTATTCAAGCCAATGTTCCGACGAATTATTACTTAGTGCAATGGTGACGATAGTTAATGAGATTATTTTCCCGAAAAAATTAAATCTTTCAGCCATTCACTTTACGCAAGCTTTAAGTGATGACCGAGCTAAATCGTGTAAAAATTATTTTTGTTGTCCTGTTTACAGTCAGCAAGAAAAGTTGTCTATCGCCTTCTCGGTAAGTGATCTAGATATTCCAATTCCGCACTCTGATATCACACTTCACGGCATACTAGGCAAACAAGCAGAAGACTTACTAATAAGCCTACCAGATTGCGACACCTTTATAGCCGAACTTACCGATACGATTATTCGCTGCTTACATGAGGGTGATGCTGATACGAATACCGTCGCTTCGCGAATCAACATGTCTGAGCGTACGCTTCATCGTCGCTTAAAATCAAAAGGTAAAGTTTTTAGAGATATTCTTCAGGAAATAAGAAAATCGATGGTAATAAATTACCTAAAAGATCCGAAACTGACGCTTTCCGAAATTGCCTTGCTGCTAGGTTATAGCGAACAAAGTAGTTTTACCCGCGCATTTTCTACGTGGTACAAGTGTTCACCGCTTCAGTATCAAAAGCGCTACCTGTCTTAGACAGAATATGCCCTTTTAATCTCATCAGCGATGATACGAAGCCCTTTATCGACCAGAACATCATCTTGTGAATAGGTTATTCGTAAGCATTCGGATTTATGCTTCCAATTGTCATCACTTAAGCCCGGAAAAAAGTGATGCCCGGATACAATTAATACACCTTTGTCTTTCAACTTCTCATACAACTCCTGGTTACTTAAGGGGCAATCTTTCAAC
>NZ_LWFZ01000649.1:0-6490 GCF_001635225.1 Oleiphilus sp. HI0086 | reverse complement strand
TTATAAAGAAGTTATCAAACAACTTATCCACAGGTACATTAATTTTAAACTTTAACAAAAAACTATAAGTATTTGTTAAATAAAGATATATTGAATTTAACTCTTAAACCATAAGTTAGAGACTAAAGTTATCCACAGCTTGGCATAAGTGCTCTATTGAACATTTCCTCTTAAGTGCATAACTTTCGATTGCAACAATTCGGCGCTTACTAGATCAGGATTAAGTGGTTTATCAGCAATTACCCTTACCTTAGACCAGAAACGTTTAGGACCTTTCGAAAAGGCAGCTCCATCTTTATGGCTAAAAACACTTCCCCAAAGGCCTTGTAGGGCCATCGGCACTACTTGGACAGGATCACGCCCGATTATTATTTCAATGCCAGTTTTAAACTCGTTGATATCGCCAGTTCTTGTCAGCTTACCTTCCGGGAAAATACAAATTATCTCTTCATTATTTAGTGCTTCAGATATTGACTCGAAAGCTTGATCATAAATTTCTTGATCCTGATGCGCAGGCGCGATTGGAATGGCTTTGACCGCTCTGAAAAACCAAGCTAAAAATTTGTTTTTGAAAATATTATGATCCATCACGAAGCGCATAGGGCGTCTACACGCTCCGGCAAGTATGAGCGCATCAACATATGATACGTGATTACAAACCACTACTGCTGCACCTTCGCGAGGAATATTATCCAAGCCTTCGTGGCTGACTCGGTACATGGTATGACCTAATATCCATATACAAAAGCGAATCGCAAATTCATCTACTTGATAAAATATGTATAGGCAAACAACGAAATTCATTATGGATAAAACCAGGAAGAATTCTGGTATTTCAAGACCTAGCATTCCCAGTAAGATCATTCCTGTGATAGCGCTTCCCACCATAAACAAGGCATTCATAATGTTAATCACAGCGATGGTTCTCGCTCTAAAAGCCGGTTCCGCTCTTTCCTGGACAAAGGCATAAAGTGGGACGATAAAGATGCCTCCTGAGATACCTATACCGATCAGATCAATCAACACTCTAAAAGAACCTTCAGCGTTTAGGAATGTAAGCCAAGTGTGGATAATTTCAGGTTGATGAGGAATTGCGCTATAAAGATCTACACCAAATAGGCTTAATCCCAACGCGCCAATCGGTACAATACCCAACTCAACCTGTGATGAAGACAGTTTTTCACAAAGCATCGAGCCAAGTGCAACACCAATGGTAAATACCGCCAATAGTAAGGTGACGAGTGAGGAGCCCCCCAACAAGACTTCTTTCGAGAAGTTAGGGAATTGCGTTAAATAAGCTGCACCTAAAAACCAAAACCAGGAGATTGCCGCAATTGCTAAATATATCGGCCGGTGCTTTCTTGCTTCGACAATTAGAGAGTGGGTAGTTTTAATAGGGTTATATGAGACTGTTATATCAGCTTGGCTCGGTGGGGCCAAAGGTATTGAACGGCTACTAAGATAACCGAGCAATGCAAAAAACACGACGGCACATGCTGTCACAATCAGAAAGCTATCTAATTGCATGATGATACCAGCGCCAATAGTACCCAAAAGAATCGCAACAAAAGTGCCCATGCCTATCAGCGCATTGCCACCGACCAATTCTTCTGACTTTAGGTGTTGAGGGATGATGGCATATTTTGCAGGTCCAAAAAATGCTGACTGCGTTCCCATCACAAATAGTAAAACCAGGAGCAGGGAATACCACTCCATCAACAAGCCTAATGCTGCCACTGACATAATAAGAATTTCAGCAAACTTAATTTTTCGAATTAGGCCTGATTTTTCATATTTATCGGTAATTTGGCCAGCAATAGCAGAAAAGATGAAGAAGGGCAGAATAAATAGACCTGCTGCCAGGTTAAGAACCGTATCAGCATTCATACCTAAGGCATCCGATGCCTTGAATGCGATGATCAGCATTAGGGTATTTTTATAGATATTATCGTTAAATGCCCCCAAAAACTGGGTAGCGAAAAAGGGGGCAAATCGTTTGCTTTTCAATAAGGCCGATTGACTCATCCTTGTCTCCTGTAACTAGTTTAAGCAAGCCAACAGTATAGAGCTCTGATCAGTCGCTAGCTACTTTCCAATACAGAAACTACTGAAGATTTCACCAAGAAGGTCATCGGGCCTGAACTTACCGGTAATTTCCCCTAGATTATCTTGGGCAATACGCAGCTCTTCGGCTAATAACTCGCCGGCATTGAGCTCTGTTAGCTGTCTTCGACCAAGATTTACAGCATCCAAAGCACGATTTAAGGCATCTAGGTGCCGTCTGCGTGCAGTAAATGTACCTTCATTATTAGCCTTATAACCAACGCACTCTTTAAGGTGATCTTGTAGTAAGCTTAAGCCTTGTTTTTGCTTAGCGGATAAAGAAATAAGTGGGAATTCACCAAGCGAAGCAGTCGATGGGGCTTCTGACGTTTTATCCACTTTGTTTCGAACAATTGTTATATGGTCCTGATTATCGAGCTTTTCCAAAAACTCTGGCCATAGCGTGTCTGGTAATGAGTCAGAGTTTGATTCAATAGATGAAGCATCAACAACTAAAAGAATTCGATCAGCTTGTTCAATTTCCTGCCAAGCTCTATCAATACCAATCTGTTCAACTTTATCAGTACTTTCTCGAAGCCCTGCCGTATCAATAATATGTAAAGGCATTCCATCAATATTGATCTGCTCTTTAAGCACATCACGTGTAGTTCCTTCAATATCAGTCACAATAGCTGAATCGCGTCCTGCTAAAGCATTCAGCAAACTAGACTTACCTGCATTTGGACGACCGGCAATTACCACCCTCATTCCTTCAGTTAGTAGTGCCCCTTGATTCGCATTATTGATTAAGTCATTCAAGGTATCAATCAGAGTATCAACTTGCTCCAGGACATGTGACTCAGAAAGAAAATCAACTTCTTCTTCAGGGAAATCAATTGCTGCTTCCACGTACATTCGGAGTTTAATCAAGCCGGATACAATGGCATCAACTTGCTGAGAAAAGTCCCCTTGTAGGGAACGCAAAGCAGAACGAGCAGCCTGCTCGGAAGTACTGTTTATTAAGTCAGAAATAGCTTCAGCCTGAACCAGATCCAGCTTGTCATTAAAAAAGGCGCGTTGAGAAAATTCTCCCGCTTCTGCTAAGCGAGCACCATTCGAAACGATGGCTTTTAACAAAAGATCCAGAATGACCGGGCCACCATGAGCTTGGAACTCAACGACGTCTTCACCGGTAAAGGAGTGGGGACCTTTAAAGTACAGGGCAATTCCCTGATCTAAACGTAAACCATCTGGATCATAGAAATCGCAATAATGTGCATATCGATTCTTAGGCTCAAAATGAACCATCAGTTTAGCGATATCTAAGGCTTTTGGGCCTGATACCCTGACAATTCCAACTCCGCCACGACCTGCCGCCGTAGCAAGAGCTGCAATAGTGTCTTGATAATATTCACTCATATCAAGAACAGGGTAGATTAAGCGTTAGCTTTTTCGATTTGTCTGGTAATTACCCACTGCTGTGCAATCGACAGAATATTGTTTACTAACCAGTAAAGAACTAGCCCTGAAGGGAACCATAAGAAGAAAACAGTCATTACAACAGGCATAATCTTCATGATCTTAGCTTGCATTGGATCAGGCGGAGATGGATTTAGCTGCATTTGGATAGCCATACTTGCACCCATCAGAATCGGCAGAATGAAGTAAGGATCCATTACCGATAGATCGTGAATCCAGAACATAAATGGAGCATGGCGTAATTGAACACTCTCCATCAAAACCCAGTATAAAGCGATAAATACAGGCATCTGAACAAGAATAGGCAGACAACCACCAAGAGGATTAATTTTCTCTTTCTTATAGAGCTCCATCATTCCTTGAGACATCTTCTGACGATCATCGCCATACTGTTCTTTTAAAGCTTGTAGCTTAGGTGCTACCCGACGCATATTCGCCATAGAACGATAACTTGCAGCCGACAACTTGAAGAACAAAGCCTTAACACAAACAGTCACCAGAATAATTGCAAAACCCCAGTTCAATACAATGCCATAGAAGAAATCAAGCAATAGGAATAGTGGCGTTGCTACCCAGAATAACCAACCAAAATCTACGGTTAAATCAAGGTTTGGTGCAATAGCTTCCAAACGCTCCATAATCTTTGGACCAATATATAACTGTGCAGATGTCGTCTTGGTTTCTCCTGGAGCGACTTCGATTGCAGGGCTAATAAAGCCCATCAAATATCGACCGCCTTTCACGCGTGTTTGATAAGTATGAGTAACGCCATTATCTGGGATCCAGGCACTTAGGAAGTAATGCTGAATAAATGCAACCCAACCACCATGAATTTGTTCATTGATAGGGGAGTCAAGCATGTCTTCAAAGTCATATTTCTCGTAAGGTTTTTCAGCGCTTGAAAGCGCCATTCCCAAAAATGACTGCATACCCATACTATTTTGGCTCGATGGGTCAGAGGAACGATCTCTTACAATCTTTCCAGACAGGTTTGCCTGCCAGTTATCATTAGTCTTGTTATTAATGATATAGCTGACATTAATCAGATAATCATTGCGCTTGAATTCATAACGCTTAGTAATTGATACACCATCATCACTTTCAAAATTAAGGTCTATTGAAAGGCTATCTTGTCCTTCTTGTAACTCGTATGAAGAAGATGATGATGAGTAAATAGGAGCTGGGCCGTTTTTAGAGGAATCATATCCATTTTTTCCAAATAGACCACTTTCAACAACGTAATGTCTACCATTACCACTTTCCAACAGCGCCAGTGCTTCTTCTGAGCCTAAGCTAACTTTATGCTGAGGCATTTTTGCCGAAATAACATTACCGCCTTTAAGATCAAGATATAAATCTAATACATCTGTTTTGATATGAACGCTTGACGATTGTTGCGAGGTGGAATTCTTTGTTTGGGCTGTGCTATCAATACTTGCAGCAGCAGACTCAGGTACAGTAAATTCAGAATCTTCGCTACTTTCTGCAGAAGTACTTAAACCAATAGACTCTTGTGGAATGGCTTGTTTAACTGCGGTTTGCGATGCTTGCTGACCATAATCTTCATTCCAGGCAAGTATCAACATATATGATACAACTGCTAAGCCAACAAAAATAATGCTACGTCTAAGATCCATAATAATTCACTACCGTAAATATCTTATAAAGATAGAGTTATAAAGGTTTTGATTGTTTATCTGAGGAGGATTTTGTCTTCTTTTCCGGTACAGGGTCGTGTCCACCTTCACAACCCGGATGGCATCTTAACACACGATGTACTGCAAGAAAGCTTCCTTTAAATATACCGTGAATTTTTACAGCTTCGAGGGCATATTCAGAGCATGTTGGATAATATCGACAAGAAGGGCCGAGTATAGGACTAATACAGAGTTGATAAGCGCGAATTAGACCAATGATAACTTTTCTCATCATGGTTCTCAGCAAAATTATGTCCTTACTAACACTTTTCAGCAGTCAGTAGTTACGAAGTCCGAGCTGACTTAGTCTTCTTATCAGACTTATTTTGAGATGTTTTACGAACTAACTTACGCCACAGATAGTCTAGTTCTTGAGTGCATTCTTTGCTGCTAGATAAATCAGCACCTTTCTTTGCAAGAACAATAATATCAAGGTTTGGAAGCGAACTACGCTTAGTCCGAAACGATTCTCGTAATAAGCGTTTAATTCGGTTCCGTTGTACAGCGAGTTTTACGTTCTTTTTAGCAACGATTATTCCGAGTCTGCTATCTGAGTTATTCAGGTTTCTAGTCAACATCAAATAATGTTTACTGGAAACTCGTATATCAACAGACTCAAAAACATCACTATAATCACTCGATTTTAGTAGCCGAGTTGATTTAGGAAACTTAAAACTGGAGTACAAGTTTTATGCACTTAGTTCTTTACGGCCTTTAGCACGACGTCGGTTCAAAATCTGACGACCACTTTTAGTTGCCATACGTGCTCTGAAGCCATGTGTACGCTTACGCTTAAGTACGCTAGGTTGGAATGTTCTTTTCATTTCCAGTACTCACAATAAATAGGGTGAAAAAAAATTGGAGCGAGATTGTAATTGTTTGGGCAAGATTATTCAATGCATATTCGAATTTTTATTTAAAGTTTATCTTAGGTCTTATCTTTTCCCATCCCTTAAATAATATTATTTATATATTCTCTTCTTATACTTATGTTCTATTAAGGGGAGCAATTTCTGTTGATAAGAGAGTAAATTCCTTTAAAAACATTTATTTAAGTCTTTAGTAAGTATAAGGGAAAAGTTAGGAAAAGACGTGATTATCGATTGAATAAAACTTGGATAAATCAGAGATTAATTTATACACATTTTTATCCTTGGGTTTATCCACAATTTATTTCTACTACTTTTTGCAATAATCGAGCACTAAAAAAATTAGCTGTAAAATTGTGCACAAGCTTGTGTGTAAAGTTATTAATTATTTGAAATATATAT
>NZ_LWFZ01000648.1:0-4637 GCF_001635225.1 Oleiphilus sp. HI0086 | reverse complement strand
TGGTGCGAAGCCGAGTTCACAAGTTTCGACTTTCCTAAAGCCAGTAAACGTAAGAATCTGTTTGAAGTCTTTACTCCAGGGTATTTAAGCCAAGACGTGAAGAAGGGTGGAGTGCCTCCAGAGCATGCCTACTTCAATTTTGTAGAAGCGCACCTGAGAAAACTTCCAGTTGGCTCACGCGAAGTGTTCTTGGTGCAAAGCTTCCAGGAGATCAGTAAACGGTTCAATGAAGAGAAAGAACGGCAACAAGCTGTCAGTTTTGATGACCTGATATTGAACGTAGCGAATGCTTTGTCTGACGAAGATACACGTAATATATTAATTAATACGGTGCGCGAGCGCTTTTCAGTAGCGTTGATTGATGAATTTCAAGATACCGATCGTGAGCAATACCATATCTTTTCGAGTATTTTCTCGTCAAGCATTGAGTCTCGCAAAGATGCCTCGATGGTGCTTATTGGTGACCCTAAGCAAGCAATCTATGCTTTTCGAGGCGGGGATATCGCCACCTACCTCAGAGCTAAGCAGGATATTGACAAACACCCGCGTGGCCACCAGTTCACAATGGATACCAATTGGCGTTCTTCGCCTGAGATGGTCACAGCAGTAAATCAGGTATTCCAGCGCGAATCGAATCCATTTATCGCAGAAGACATCCCTTTTAACGCTGTAAACGCGGCGAAGAGTACACCCGAGCACTTGCGTGGTCAGCCTGCGTTTTGCATCACTCAAGTAAGACCTGAAGGACGTGATATAAAAGCGATGACCTCCATACTTGCCGATCATTGCGTCCAACAAATTCTTGCATTGCTGACTGAAGGAAAGGCCGCTTACTCAGACATTGCCGTATTAGTTCGTTCAGGAAAAGAGGCCGAGCTAGTTAAGCAACGCCTTGCACGCTATGGCTTAAGTGCAAGCTACGAAGGCAAGAGCAATATTTACGATAGTGAAGAAGCGCAGGCCATTTATCGCTTGCTTGCAGCGATAGCAGAGCCGGGTGATGAGTATCTGCTAATGAGCTGTCTGTCTGAATTATTCTTTTGCATCGACGACGAACGCCTCTTGGATATTCGAAATAACGATAGTGTTTTGGAGTATTATCTCGAACTGTTTAATGACTTGCATAAATGTTGGAATCGCCATGGAGTCTTAGCCGCGATACGTGACGCTATGAGTCGCTTGGGTGTCTATGCATCTTGGCACCAGGATGCCTCACAGTTCCAGGACTGGGAAAGACGCCTTAGTAATGTTAATCAGCTAGCGGAGTTATTACAAAGTCAGGCGCAAGTCACACGTGGTCACTTTGCGCTACTGCGTTGGTTTCGTCAGAATATTTCAGCGTCGGTACTGGCTGATGATGAGAGTCGTCTACGTCTTGAAAGTGATGAACAGCTAATTCGTATCGTCACGATTCACAAAAGTAAGGGCTTAGAGTATCCCTATGTCTTTCTACCGTTTGTATTCACAGGCCGTGGTGCTGATATGGCGTGGTTTTATGATCAGAGCGGCAAGTTAAACCTCGACTTACTCAAGCAAGAGTCAAATGTCAGTTTGGTGGACCGAGAGCGGCTGGCTGAAGATATCCGCTTATTATATGTCGCACTGACACGAGCAAAATATCAATGCTTCCTTGGTACCTACTTTTATAAAGGCGCGGGCGTACTTAGTTTGGGGGTAGCGAAAACTGCCTGGGCTTATCTGCTTGACCGTGAAGCAATACTTGAAGGTTTGGACGAGGATAACTACCGTTCGGCTTTAGAGGGTTTGGCTGCACAATCAAATGGTGTCATTCAATTTAACTTACTCGACGAAGATGATTTAAGCGAGAGCCTAAAGCAACATCGTTTTGCGCACTTTAAATCAGAACAGGGTCGTGACAAGGGTCGGCAAGAGGCGATTGCTTGTGAACTGCTAGATAGAGGGTTGAGTAGCCAATGGCGAGTTCAAAGCTTTACCGGGCTAATGCAGGAAAGCCATGCGCGTCAGCATATTACGACATCACCAGGCTCCAATAGTCGCACGCCGTCGAAAGAGCCCGTAGCGGAAAGCGAAGAGCGAGAGTTAAGCATTTTTGACTTTCCCCGAGGTAGTAAGGCGGGTACTTTTTTACATACCTTGTTTGAAAGTATTGAATTCGAAACGGCTCAGCCGCTCACCAAACTACGCTCAGATGGCCAGCCTCTGAGCCTACGAGACATGATTGCAGAAAAACTGTCATTAAGTCGCCTTGTTGATGAAGGCGCTTTGCCTTTTTGGTCTGCCTATTTAAGCGAGTGGTTAAAAAATATTCTAGATGCCAAGCTAAGCGACAACTTTTCCTTATCGCAATTGCCACTAAGTGACTTTCAAGCAGAAATGGAGTTTTACTTTAAAGTTCAGCGCTGCCAAATCGGGCGTATTAATGAATTGCTTCAGTCGTACGCGTCGACCGTTCCAACACTTGAGTTTGCTTCATTTGAAGGGCACTTAAAAGGCGCCATTGACTTGGTTTTCGTCAAAGAAGGGCAGTACTTTCTGCTAGATTACAAATCGAATTACCTAGGCGATCAACTTGAAGATTATACGCACGACAAACTTTCTGAAGCGATGCTTGATCACCGCTATGACTTACAGTACCTCATCTATAGTCTTGCCTTACATCGCTATCTAAAAGCACGCTTGGGAGCTGCTTATCGTTATGAACGAGATTTTGGTGGTGTATATTATCTCTATCTTCGTGGTATGCCACTTAACTCTGATGGGAACGAGTTGGGCGCATCGCAAACGGGTGTCTATTTCATCAAACCTGAAGCGGCTTTGATAGAAGCACTCGACCTGCATTTGGAGGGCGCATGAGTTTAATTAAAACGCCTGTACTGAAAAACCTTGCTCAGCAGGTCGAGGCACAAAATACTGCATATCGCTGGCTTGATCTTTACGCCGCAGAGTTTGTGGTTAAAGGTTTGTTAGAAGAAGAGCGACAGCATGCCAGCAGCTTAGCGCTTTTAATCTGTGAACTGTCCTACGCGACGAGTAAGGGGCAAATCTGTATTGCCTTGTCAGCTCATAAGATAGGACTTGATCACGACTTCAAAGCTAGCTTATTGCAGCTCTCCGTCGTCGATGACTTCTCACAAGCGAGAGCTCATAAGAGGCTGCATGCAAAACAGAGTGTCAAGCCCTTGGTTGTTTCGGGTGATAAGCTGTATTTGACTCGTTATTGGAATCTACAGTGTGAATTCGAAGCTTGGTTAGCGAAAAGGGTGAGCAGTGAAAGCCTGAGTGACGAAGCACTCAGCGAGTCTCAGTTGGATCGTTTGAGTCAGTGTTTAAAAAGCATGTTTGCATTAAATGGTGTGGACTCAGACGAGAAACCAGACTGGCAAGCCGTTGCAGCTGCACATGCTTTGCTGCAAAAAACAACTTTGATTGCTGGGGGACCCGGTACCGGAAAAACCACCACAGCAGCAAGCCTGTTGCACTTGGTCGATCAATCATTCAGGCTACGTTTGGGCCGACCAGCAAAAGTAAGGTTGCTCGCCCCGACAGGAAAGGCTGCCGTTCGTCTAGCGGACTCAATCGCCTTCCAACTTAAGCGAATCGAAACTGAGCAGGCTGTGCTAGAAGGCTCAGATATGCTTCCACTTAGCGCGTGTTTGCCTGCTAATGGTGAGACGATACACCGTTTCTTAATCGACCATAAAGCTTTACCTTCGCAACACTCTTATTCAGAAAAACTTAACGCAGAGAGCCTCTTTTCGGGGCGGAGTGAAATTGCACTTACTGAAGCTGATATCTTAATTGTTGATGAGTCATCAATGATCGACTTGGCTTTAATGCATGCGTTAATCAAAACCGTGCCTGACACCACACAAGTGATCTTTATGGGTGACCCTTATCAGCTGCCACCCGTGGAGCCGGGCGAGGTATTCTCAGAGACGGTTAGGCGTTTTGAGGATATGTCTTATAGTAGCGAATTTGCCGATCGTCTGGCAAGTCTGACTGGCTATGAGTCAGGAGTCTTTCTAACTCCAGCTGTCGACAAAAAAGTAGCGAGTGAAGGCATTAATCAAGCGCTTTGCTATTTGAGAAAGACCTACCGCTTTGGTGGAGAACTTAAGCGCGCTGCCGAGCAAATTAATGCCGGTAATTTTATCGGTTTTCAAAATGACTTTTGCATTAGTCGCCACTTAGATAGCAATAACAAGCAGGTACGATGGTTCGACTATCAAGAGGGTGAAAACCAAGCTGAAATGAATGCTCAGCAAGTTCATCACTCAATCACGGCAGCCTATCAAAGCTATTTTGAGGCGGTGCAGAAGCAAGCAGATATCGCAGCATTGAATAGTGCCTTTGCTGACTTCCAATTGCTATGTTCGACTCATGAGGGCGAGCAGGGTGTGATCGCTATGAATAATTATATTGAACGAAGTTTGCTGGCGATGCTACCGGGGCACTATTCCGCCAATGTTGATACCGGATCTTTCCTGTATCATGGTAAGGCCATTCTTATTACTAAAAATCACGCAGACTTGGGTGTTTTTAATGGTGATATTGGCTTTGTCGTTGCTCGTAATCATGAGCCGGGTAGTACGGGAAAGTTTCAGGTGGAGGTGCCGCAAGGCTCGGGCGAGAGCATTATCGTATCACCGAAAAGG
>NZ_LWFZ01000647.1:0-841 GCF_001635225.1 Oleiphilus sp. HI0086 | reverse complement strand
GCCCACAAAGGCGGTAAACCACGAGCTTCAGGGTCTTCTGATAACAGCTTAGCTGTCATCCGCATTGCCGCCACACCGTCTAACATACAGTGGTGCGCTTTAAAGTACATCGCAAAACGACGACCTCGAATACCTTCAATCAAATGGCTTTCCCACATTGGTCGCTCTCGATCCATTAGGGCGCCATGCTTAACCGAAACCAAGGCGAGTAGTTCTCGAATTCTTCCTGGCTTTGGTAAGGCGCTATGACGAAAGTGATGCTCTAGATCAAACTGAAGATCTTCTTCCCAATGGTATTGGCCGAAGCGAGATTTTAAACGCTGATTAAAAGGCGCGATGGGTTGCTGAAAGGAACGCATATACTCAGCAAGCTCTGTCACATATTTTGGGCCGGCATCTTCAGGAAAGTGATAAAGGTGCAAACCACCCACATGCATTGGCTGCTGACGTTTCTCGAGCCATAAGAAAATCTGATCTGCTAAACTCAATGATTTCATAAAGATTCCATCCAAACTGTGAGTAAAAACGCGAAAAACTGCTCAGCCATATTTAAACTGTTTCCCCTGGCCAACTACAACTGGCACTCATCCTATGGGCCCAACAAGATTAAGTTTGGCGGCATCGCTATCAATAGTTATAAGCTACACATTCACCAAAGTGTAAAGAGCGCGCAAGGATACCCGAGATCGCCTATTCGGCATAGTGCTAAGACATATTCAATCTGGCAATATCACAAAAATTTATGCTAGTTTACAATTTTAGTCGAGATCAGAGTTTCGTCGAACCAACATCTCGTTTATAGGCTGTGCGTAAGTCGGCTTATCCCAATCAGGAACATCCA
>NZ_LWFZ01000646.1:0-6896 GCF_001635225.1 Oleiphilus sp. HI0086 | reverse complement strand
ACACTCCATTATTTATATTAGGATTTACTAATAAAGAGTTTTATTTGGAGATATTCAATGCAGAAATTCCTATTCAACTGCCTAGGGTTGAGCTTTAAGGTTTTCTTAGCCTTAGCACTAAGCCTATCGATTGCAGGCTGTAATGGCGGCTCAAGTAACTCTTCAGGTACAACACCAGGAGATGAAACAGATATCTCCGGGGTCATTGAGTTGCCTGAGAGCTCACCTCTTCAAGAAGATAAGCTCTCAATAGAAGTTGATGACGCCTCATACCCTGTTGACTCTAAACAAAGAGTGTCACTCCCTACTCTAGGCGAATCACCAGCCAATGCGTATCTAATGCTTCCGCAAAGAGAAAGTGATGAATGGCCAAGCGTCTACATGCTTTCTACCCTATTACCCGGAGAGGAAAATACTCGTATCGACAGCGAAGGAACCGCAATCTCCCTGGTCATGCAAGCAATCCCTCAGGAGCTTTTACTAAACGCAGGAAGCGCAAGCGAAGTCAAACAAAGCGTTAGAAACAACTCCCTAGCGTTTATTGATAAATTTGAAACAATGATCGAAGCGGACCCTTATACTTTGCACCTCCACAATTTGAACAATGTCTATGACGAGATCTATCTTGGCGCAGTGCAGAGCAGTCTGGATGCCCTTAAAGCCTTAATGCCAACGCAGGATATTGAACTGGCCATCTCACGCACAAGCACAAACACAAACACAAACTATCGCTCGACTTCTTACGATGGCCCAAGCGATATGGATCTGCACGTAGTCTATGACGACCCAGCCCATACTCTGCTGGGCTTGTCTGTTAAACCAGAAAAAGAAAACAATCGTATTGCCTCGTACATAACCCTGGACAATGATACGAGCCTCTATGTTCGCCCCAGGATTTTTGATCTGGTGTCCGGTGGGGAATGGTATAGTGCCGACTTACCCGTAGGCATTATTAGTAAAGCTTTTGATGAACACTTGCTCGATCCGCAGCAAGGATTCTGGGGTGCCTATCAATCTAATGAACAATCCTTCGAAGTTGAGCATCGCGATGTGGTGGTAGATTTTGTCACCGCAGGAATTACAGGCATCGAGTTCGATGGCTACACCGAAAGTACCACCTTTGCACTTCAACTAAGAACGATATATTCGAAGGTACTCCTTCCAAGCATCAATACGGTGTTTAGCGTTAAGGACGTTGCTATCCAACCTGTTTTTGGCGTGCTCTATAATTCTGGCTTGTTTGATAAAGCCGCGCCCGCCCTATATCAATGGGAGCTTCTTGAAGCCTTAGGCATCGTCTTAGACGAAATGACATCGGGGCTGAATCCTACAAACCCTATTGCGGGATCTTGGCCAAACCCCGTCATAAATGAAATTCTTAGCTTAACAGCTAACGCAGCATTACAAGTTAATTCAGAACAGTTTGCGAAAATGGGGCTCACACTGATATCGCTCAAGGCAACCATTGCCATTTGGGCTGCAGATATGCTTGCCGTAGTAAATGATGCGAGGCATATTCCAAGCACCGTTTCGGCGACTGTTAATTTCCCGATTGATCTGCTTAGCATGACGCCTTTAGCCATTAGCCGTCGTGATGGTGGTGTTATTGAAACAGAAGAAGTCACCCTAAGCGGCTTTGGCTTAAAAACACTAGATCATGTAGATGGCCGACATATTCCGGAAATCGTTCTAAGCGCTAAGAACGGTGAAGGTGAACTTGTTGATAGCGCCAAGTTTTATCCTTCTAATGCGCTGAACACCAACGACCCAGGAACGGAAATTAAATTCGAAGTATTCGGTCAATGGCTAAATGCCGACAGCAACGTCGATACAATTGAAGTTTCAATTGATCATATCTATACCAGTCGCAATCTAATAGGCATGAACAATGTCTATGAAATTACCGTTCCACCTGTAAGTGATCAAGCCAGTTTTACGATTCAAGTGGGCGCTATGGTTATTACTTCAATCGACCAAGAACGGGTTCAAGGTAACGATGAGCTGATCTTAAGTGTTTCAGGCATGACAACTAACATCGACGACTACACCGTCTACTTCAGGACGCATACGGGTAGCATTGTCCACGCTGCAATTCATTCTCTGTCTCAGGGAAGCTTAGCGTTAAGATTACCTTCGCACGAAAATATGGAGGTGGGTCCAATTAGCGTTTATATCGAAAATACCGAAGGTATTCGAAGTAACGAAGTAGCGCTTACGTTTATCCCGGAAAAAGTAGAATTTATATCCAACGGTATGAATGAGTTTGGTCAATTAGAACTAGCAATGACTCAAGCACAAGGCCTACCAGATATCCGCTATGTGTTGAATGGATCAGCGCCAGAATACAACTACTCGGCACCGATTTCGGTTTCTGATGGCACCACGGTGACCGCTTATGTAATACAAAGGGTTTATGGCCAGGACTATGCATCAGAAGAATCTGAATTTACTCATTCGACCTGCCCTATTGCTGATATTCCTCAATCCAATAGCCCTAGTTGCCCATCCACCTACGATATCGAACTCGGCAGCTCGAATACTTTTAATCAGGCTATTACGATGGCCAATGAAAGTGATCCCAACTCGTATACTTCTTGCTCATACGGTCATGGCGCAAACTACTATGAAGACCCGGGAATACTTGACCGAGAGCAGTTCTACGTCAATGCCCAGCTGCATGGATTAAGTCGATATTGGCATGAAAATGGGCAGATCTCTTCTCAAGGCTATTATAAGGAGGGAAATTCTCATGGTCTGTCCGAAGCCTGGTATGACAATGGCATCAGAATGTCACAAAATTATACTTACAACGGCGAATACTGCGGAGCCCAGACAAGTTGGTATGAAAGTGGTCAAAAAGAATCCGAAGACTATTATGCTGATGGCGAGAAACACGGCCTCTCAAGCGATTGGTATGAAAATGGGAATAAGGAATTTGAAGCGCACTTCGCGAATGGCAGTTACCATGGCACGCTAAAACGATGGAACGAAGATGGTACACTACTTTACTGCTGGAACTACGTTAATGGGACAAGAGGCGACAGCTGCGCGCCTTAAAGTGCTAGCTAGATTGATTCGCACCTTCAGGCTAATTTAGCCTGAAGGTGCTTTAGTGACATCATCACCTATAGCTGCTTAAATACATGCCTGAACAACAACTTCTTGTTTGAGTTTAATAATCTATGCAGCTTCAAAAAATTGACCTAAACCTGTTCATTGTTTTTGATGTAATTTACCGAGAACGAAATCTGACTAAGGCTGCTGAGTCCCTTCATATCACTCAACCCGCTGTCAGTAACTCGCTAAGTCGTCTACGCCGTGTTTTTGATGACCCACTATTTGTAAGACAATCAGGTCACATGGTACCTACACCATTGGCTGACAACATAATATCCAGAGTACGTGCGGCCCTGGCCGGGCTGGAGAGCAGCATCACCGAGCATGATGACTTTAATCCGGAAACCTCTGATAAGAAGTTCTCGTTCGCGATGAACGACACCTCTGAGTCTTACCTGCTGCCAATATTGATGTCTTATTTGCAAGAACATGCACCCGGCATTTCAATTGAGAGCTTTCCTGTCGCACGTTCAGAACTATCGAGAGAGTTTGCCACGGGGCAGTTAGATTTTGCGCTCGACGTTCCTTTGGTTAACGATCCACAACTTGTGAATGAGTCTCTCGCCCAAGACCGTTTTGTCTGTGTCGCTAGCCACGATCACCCATCGCTAGACGGTAAAAGCCTAACACTCGAGCAATACCTTTCTTCGCCGCACATTCATATATCCAGCCGCCGACGGGGTCAGGGCTATATTGACCTGCACTTGAATCGACAGGGCCTACAACGGGATATTCGCTTACGAGTCCAGCACTCTAGGGCTGCTCCACCAATCGCGGCACAGACCAATATGCTGCTAACAATCCCTGAAACCCTGGCGAAAGATCACAAACTAGCGATCTACGACTTGCCCTTTGAATTACCTGATGTAGATTGGCATTTATACTGGCACAGCAATTACAGCCAGGATAAAGCACACCAATGGATGAGAAGCGTCATTATTGATATCTTTAATCAAGAAATAAGCTGAGTACATGTTTGATGAAACGCATTTTTTCGCATTCAAACTCATTATTAGTCTTCAACCTTCGCAACATCCTGGGTAATCATAATATCAATTGCGAAGTTCGGAATGATGGCCTGACATCGACAGCGGGTGAAACACCTCCGACAGAGGTGTGGGCTGAGCTTTGGGTCTCGAAAGAAAGGGATTATGAGCAAGCAGAAAAAATCATTGAAGAAGCGGTACACGGCGACCCCAAAGCGACTTCATGGTTTTGTGAGCATTGCTCTGAAGATAATGCTCCCGCGTTTGAATTATGCTGGAAGTGCGGTAGAGAACGCGCTATATAACTTAGGCTCCTGAAAACCTTTTAGCTAAGCACTTAATTCTATTAATTAATACCTTTCGAACTAAGCTTTATGCGCCATATTTCAAACCAGCTCTGCTATGTGAATAAATGCAATATAAACCGCATTTTCCTGGCTACATTTCATACAAACACTACAATTAGATAGTATTAGACCCCGGTCTATAGGCAGACCTATTGCCGCCTACATTCTATTTCTTTTTTATTATGACGATCACCCTTAGTACCTGTTGCTAATACGATGAGGTACGTAGTTAAGGAGAAAGCTCATGACAGTTCGTTCCGGTGAAGGTGATAAAAGCTGGTTCCACAGCAATCGTTTTACTCATGTTAATGATTCCTGGTTTTTCACGACGCGAGAAATGACCGAGGAAGGCCCCTTCCACTCTCGACAAGAAGCAGAAAGTGCTTTGGTGTTATACATCAGGCACGTAAATGATTCGTTTTTCAAAAATAGTGGCTAGCGTTACATTGATCTAACTTTCAAACTGGGATAATTGCGCCATTGCCTGTTTTGATACTGCATTTTGAAAGGTACTAGACCAGCCTAACAAGTATGCAGGAAGCCCGATCGCCTGACGAGACCAACGCCAAAAGTTGAAGTCATCGTGATGCTGGTAAATCAATCCATCTTTAAAGGTAATGTTTGCCTTAATCTTATTATTTACCTTTCGACCCGTTTTAGAAAACAAGTAATTTGCTTCCCAGTTCACTTCACCTTGTGTGTCGTTCACCTTAGCCACATTAAAACTAAGGTCGAAGTCTTTTGCGCGCGTGCAGAGCATTTTCCACATAAGCCCTACTTCTGCTCCCGATAAGGTAAAAGCCGGGTCTTTGAAGGTCGCCTCTGGGTGGTAGCATGAAGTCATTGTTTCCCAATCAAGCTTTTGAAAAGCCGTGTAAAAGCGTTCTAATAATTCTTGCTGTTGATTCATTTCTGCTCTCCTGCTCAATTCATATCATTTACATAATGATAGCGAGCACTTAGACTACTTGTAAGATGACTGATATGACATTATTAAACGACTAATAAGACAAATAAAAAGAATACCTTTTGCATTGGGATTTATGTTCACCCTAGCTCCCCTGTTTCTTCAGTCGCTGGGCTGTGGGATATTTTTTCTGTGTGTTCACAGTTGCTTGCAAACGATATTCAGTTAACAACAAGCCTAGTGGGCCCGTCTCATTCAAGTATTAATAGTAGTACACCTATTCGTATTAGCCCTACAGAAGACATTGGTCAGAAGCATTATGACTTGGTCATCATCGCGCCCCTCGGCCCTGTCCCGACTAATGGCTTTGATTTTGATGACGCGCTAATTCATTGGCTAGTAGACAGCCAGCGAAAAAGAGGCGCAGTGGCGTCAGTATGTACCGGCGCATTTCTTGTGGCGGCGACAGGTTTGCTTGATCAGCGTCGCGCAACCACACACTGGAAGTATGCCTCCCAGTTTCGACAACAATTCCCGCTTGTTGATTTACAGATTGATAGCATGCTGACTCATGATGGAACATTATTCTGCTCAGGCGGCGCCTACGCATTTCAAGACCTCTGCCTTTATTTAATTGAAACGTTTTTTAGTCGCTCGCTCGCCGAAGCTTGCTCCAGATTACTGATGATTGATTTGTCTGAGAGATCGCAGCTAAGGTTTGCCGGTATACAAGCTTTGAAAGAACACAGTGATGAACACATTATTGGTATTCAAAACTGGATGGAAGATCATTTGGATAGCTTCGATAGTATCGAAGAGCTAGCAAACCGCTTTAACATGAGCAGCCGAAACCAGGTGCGGCGCTTTAAAACCGCTACCGATGAAACGCCATCTAGCTATTTACAAAAGCTTCGCATAGAGAAAGCAAAGCATCTGCTTCAAACAGGGAGTCAAAATATAGAGGCCATCGCAGGTAACGTTGGCTATCAGGATATTCAGTATTTCAGAACGCTTTTTAAAAAGCTCTGCGGTCAAACACCAAAACAATTTAGACAAAGTAAACTAAAACGCTAATACCTATAGTCCGTCGAGTGCAACAATTCTGTTTTTGATCTCTTCAGGAATGGCATGTTTACAGTTATTGTTATAATCGTAAAAAACGATTATTCCCTCACCTTCTGCCGCAATTCTGCCAGTATTATGGCTCATAACGTAGTACTTCATGGTAAAGCGATCTTCTGAAATTTCGCACACTCGCGTTGCCACGGAGATATTGTCAGGGTAGCTTAAAGGCGCTTTATAGCGGCACTGAGTAGAGGCCAGTATTGGGCCAATACCAGAGCGTTTCATTTCTTCATTATTACCCAGTCGGTCAAAATAGGCAATTCGCGCACTTTCGAAGTATTTAAAATAGACGACATTATTAACGTGCTGAAAGGCATCCATTTCACCCCAGGCTACTGGCGTATCTATCGAAACCTGACACTGCTCAAACACTTCGCTCATTACTACCTCTTCGCATTGTATTTATCAAATCAT
>NZ_LWFZ01000645.1:0-1236 GCF_001635225.1 Oleiphilus sp. HI0086 | reverse complement strand
CTCGGAACGAGTACAGGGTAGCCTTGTTGTTCAAAGGCGTCTTTCAGTTCATCTAATATGTCTGGTGTGCTCCACATTCCGTGGATCAAGACAACAGGAGGTAGAGATTTCATACTTCTACCTCCTCAACTTTTTCGGTCGTTTGTGTCTTTTCTTTGGCGACGGAAGGCGTACTTGTTTCAGTTTTTTCTACCTTATGAAAAGCTTCAAGAGGCGTGTTGTCATCAAAACGAAGTACACCGTCGTCGAGTTTGCTGTGTTTGATGGCAAAGATGTCTTTGAAGTAAAAGTCCTTATTGCACCATGGAAAGGACTCTCCCTGGCCAGGCAAGCGGTCGAGAGCTCTTAATACGTAGCCAGATTTCAGTGCAACAATGGTGCTTTGTTTGGCGTTTGGTTCACGGTAAGGGTAGACACTTTGGTANCCATTTTGCTCCATGTGTTCCAATAGGCGGCAGACATAATCAAAGGTCAGCTCTGCTTTGAGCGTCCAGGAAGAGTTAGTGTATCCAAAGACCCAAGCAAAGTTTGGCATTTGGCTGAACATCATGCCTTTATAGTTGGTTAGCTTAGGCGCATCGACGTCGTGACCATCGACACTCAGTTTCATTTTTCCCCATAGCTGAAGATCGAGCCCTGTGGCGGGAACAATAATATCGGCTTCAATTTCGTCGCCCGACTTCAACAATATTCCTTTCTCAGTGAAGCGCGCTATATGCTCAGTGACGATACTCGCTTTGCCGGAACGAACTGAATTGAATAAATCTGCATCAGGTACCAGGGCCATACGCTGATCCCATGGATTGTAGGTGGGCTTGAAATGAGTATCGACGTCAGCTGCTCCCGCCAGTGCTTTCCTATTCATATCTCTGACAAGCTTACGAATAAAGTTTGGAAAGCGTTTGGATAACATAAATACCATTTGCTGCATGGTAGTGTATTTGGCGCGCATGATTCTATTCGTTAGGCCCGCCGGGAGTATTTTAGAGATTCTTCTAAATAACATGTCTGAAGCGGGGCGAGAGTAGACGTAGCTTGGCGAGCGCTGAACCATGGTGACATGAGCTGCTTTCTTTGCCATTGCGGGTACAACGGTGACGGCCGTCGCACCACTGCCTATGACAATAACGCGCTTACCTGAGTAGTCCATATCAACAGGCCATTGCTGAGGGTGGGCAATGGTTCCTTTGAAGTCATCATAGCCTTCGAAATTTGGCAGGTAACCTTTTTCATAAT
>NZ_LWFZ01000644.1:0-5577 GCF_001635225.1 Oleiphilus sp. HI0086 | reverse complement strand
CTTGTTACCAGGCTGTGCATAAGGATAGTGTGTCGGCAAGTGCTGACTCTCGCCTTGAAATGTTGAAGCTGGCGACAGCTCATGACTCGTGTTTGAATGTTGATGAGCGAGAGATTCGGCGGGGTTGTCCAAGTTATACCATTGAATCAGTTCGCGAGAAGCGTCAAGAGCTTGGTGATCAGGCCTTGAGTATCGTCATGGGGACTGATGCTGCGCGAGGTTTAAGAACCTGGCGTCAGGCAGAGCAGCTATCAAAGCAGACGCATATTGTTGTTGTAAAGCGCCCGGGTGAACTTGAAGGCGATATAAAGCAATGTCTGGAGCAACTTGGCTTTGAATGGGTTATGTCTGCCAATTACTTGCATGAGCAGCCGGGCGGCTTAGCTTTGATGCTTGATTTGACGCAGTTAGATATCTCTAGCACTGCCATTCGTGAAGCGGTCAGGAAAAATAAAAGCATTCGTTACCTTGTGATAGGTGCGGTTGAAGACTATATCTGTGATAATGCGCTTTATCGAGAGTGAGTTGCTGTTTTGAAACGCTGTTTCAGAGCAGGCAAAATTAACCAAATGGGGAACACAAAGAACGTATGCAAACTGAAGAATTGAAAACTGTAGTGGTCGAGGCTTTAGAGGATCTTAAAGCTGATAATATCTGTGTGCTGGATGTTAAAGATAAAACTAGCGTCACAGACTATATGGTGATCGCTTCAGGGACTTCGAGCAGACACGTTAAGTCTCTTGCAGAAAATTTGGTTTCCGAAGTAAAAGATAAAGGCGGACGGCCTTTAGGTATTGAAGGTGCTGATGGCAGTGACTGGGTTTTGGTTGATCTGGGCGAGGTTGTCGTTCATGTGATGCTTCCCGCTTCACGCACATTTTATGACCTGGAAGGCTTTTGGCGTGATGGCCCGGATGCCAGTGCCTCAATGACTGAGCATTAACTATAGCCTTTTCTTTAGTTTTTCCTTTGGCTTATGTAATAAGCATAATTCAATCTCTGCACTGTTTGTGAATTGCGATAGCGATGAAAATAAAAATACTTGCTGTTGGTACTAAAATGCCGAAGTGGGTGACGGAAGGCGCAAACGAATATGTTAAGCGCCTTCCTAAAGACCTTCCTTTAGAGTTTATCGAGATTCCCTTGGGGAATCGTAGTAAGAATGCCGATATCAAGCGCGCTATTCAAAAAGAGAGTGCGGCTATACTCGCTCAAATTAATAGTCAGGATCATGTTGTTGCGCTTGAGGTTAAAGGTGTTAACTGGAGTACGGAGAAGTTAGCCTCTAACCTTGAAAACTGGCAAATGAGTGGCAAAAATCTAGTTATTCTTATTGGTGGGCCGGACGGCTTAAGCAATGAATGTCGAGCTCGTGCTGATCAGCAGTGGTCTCTCTCTGCATTAACATTACCTCATCCCATTGTTCGTGTTGTGCTTGCTGAGCAGCTATATAGGGCTTGGACGGTTACGCAGAATCACCCTTATCACCGTTCATGATTAAAAAGAGTGTTTGCAGTGTATTCGATCTATTTCAGGGGAGTTGGGTTTGAAGTCTGATCGTCGCCTTAAGGACTCGAATCGAGAGAAGCGAATTTATGCTTTTCGCACGATTGTGGCGTCAATCTTTGTCTTGAGTTTGACGGGCGGATTGATCTTCCGCATGTACTACCTGCAGATTACTAATCATACGCATTTTCAAACTTTATCCGATAAGAATCGCATGCAGTTGCAATCGATTGCACCAAACCGTGGTTTGATTTATGACCGAAACGGTATTTTGCTAGCTGACAATCGGCCAATTTTCAGTGTCGCGATTACACCAGAAGACAGCGCCTCCATTGATGAAAGTATTGCTTCGATTGCCCAAGTCATATCAATTTCTGATGATCATGTGAGGCGCTTTAAAAAACGTTTAAAACGGGCCAGAAGACCATTTCACCCTGTTATTCTAAAAAGTAAGTTGACCGAGAAAGAAATTGCGATGCTCGAGGTGCGCAGGCATGAACTGAAGGGAGTGAAGGTACTTGCCGAGCTCGCTAGACACTACCCGATGGCGAAAGATACTGCGCATTCGATCGGTTATGTCGGAAGAATAAATGAAAAAGAGCTAAAAAAGGTCGATGAGCAAAACTACTCGGCGACTAACTATATCGGCAAGCTTGGAGTTGAAAAATTTTATGAGTCAGAATTGCATGGTCAGGTTGGCTTTCAAACCGTAGAAACAAACGCCAGTAACAGGGTTTTGCGGGTGTTGGATAGAAGTGATCCGGTGCCAGGTAGAAATCTTACTCTACATATGGATGCACAGCTGCAAAACCGGGCAGTGGAGCTACTTGGCTCAAATAGGGGAGCCGTGGTCGCAATAGAGCCTGAAACCGGCGGCATACTGGCAATGGTTAGTACGCCGAGCTTTGATCCAAATGCTTTTGTTACGGGGATTGATTACAAGTCTTATGGCGAGCTAAGAGATTCTTTGGATCTTCCTTTATTTAACAGGGCATTAAAAGGGCAGTATCCACCTGGCTCTACGATTAAGCCTATGGTCGGTTTAGGCGGTCTTGATACCAATACGACCACGCGAGAGTTTAGCATTTGGGATGAGGGACGTTATCAATTACAAAATGATGAGCGGATATATCGCGACTGGAAGCGGGAAGGGCATGGGCGTATAAATTTAAGATCTGCTATTGCTCAGTCATGCGATACCTATTTTTACGATCTCGCGTTTAAAATGGGTGTTGATCAGATGTCTAAGTATTTAGGCTATTTCGGTTTTGGGAGTAATACTGCTTTGGATATTTCTGAAGCAAGATCCGGGATTTTACCAACTCGTGAGTGGAAGAAGGCCCTAAAAGGTCGCTCTTGGTATCCAGGTGACTCACTGAACCTAGGGATTGGTCAAGGTTTTATGCTTGCAACGCCATTGCAGTTGGCAACGGCTACAGCATTTTTGGCAAACCGGGGACGCTGGGTTGCACCAACTCTATTGAGGTCGATTTCCCTAAGAAAGGGAGAAAGCGAATATTCTGCTCGCCGTCGTGAGGTTGAAATGCCTGACCTTGATCTTAGCAGGCCGGAAGACCTTGATTATATTATTGAGTCGATGGCTGATGTGATGCATGGCCGTCATGGGACGGCTCGCGGTAGTGGTCGCAATGCTAGTTATAAAATGGCGGGAAAAACCGGAACAGCTCAGGTAGTAGGTATTGCTCAGGGCGAAAAATATGATGCTGAAGCCTTGATCGAGAGACATCGAGATCACGCTTTATTTGTTGGTTTTGCGCCGTTGGATGAGCCCCAAATTGCCGTGGCGGTGATTGTTGAAAATGGGGGAGGAGGAAGTAGTGCTGCTGCGCCAGTTGCTAGGGCCATGTTTGATGAGTGGTTGATTTCTCTCGGGCATATAGCTTCCTCTAATCCAGATACTCCAAAGGAATAGTCGTTTTGATATTTGAGTCGCGAATCAAATGAGTAGAGAGTTTCTAAGGCAGATGCCCGGGGCAGAAAGTCACTTGCGCAATAGTGGTGGTCTTCTGTTTCGCTTGCACCTAGACCCGATCATGTTGGGCTTGCTTCTATTGTTGTGTGCCGTTGGTCTGGCTATTTTATATAGCGCAGGTGGTCAAGATATGGTGTATGTCGAAAAACAGGCGACACGCTTCGGTATTGCATTTGTTGTGATGTTTGTTTTTGCTCAGCTAGATCCCAATGTCTACCGGCGTTGGTCTCCATGGCTATATGTTATTGGTGTCGCAGCGTTGATAGGGGTTATTTTCTTTGGAACGGGTGCTAAAGGTGCACAGCGATGGTTACAGCTACCAGGTTTACCGCGTTTTCAGCCCTCTGAGTTTATGAAGTTGGTGGTGCCGATGATGGTTGCATGGTTTTTGGCTGCGCGTTATTTACCTCCAAGCTTTAAGGCTGTCATGGGATCATTGGTGCTCGTTTTTATTCCGGTATTGCTCATTGTTAAGCAGCCGGATTTGGGGACTTCAATCTTAATTGCCGCCTCGGGTGTTTTTGTATTAATGTTTGCGGGTTTGAGCTGGAGGCTAGTCGGGGGCTTTGCTGTTTTACTCGCATCTTTTGCGCCGCTTATGTGGATGTTTGTGATGCGAGATTACCAAAAACAACGTGTCCTAACTTTTCTCGACCCAGAAAGTGATCCGCTAGGCTCAGGTTGGAATATTATTCAATCGAAAACGGCGATTGGCTCTGGCGGCACCTGGGGGAAGGGGTGGCTTGAAGGTACTCAGTCTCAACTGAATTTTTTACCTGAAAGTCATACCGATTTTATTATTGCAGTCTGTGCAGAAGAGTTTGGTTTTGTTGGCGTCTTGGGGTTGTTGCTTCTATATTTACTGATTATATTCAGGGGGCTGTTCATAGCGCTTAAGGCTCAGGATTCATATGGTCGTCTATTGGCGGGCAGTCTGGTCATGACATTTTTTGTATATGTTTTTGTAAATATCGGTATGGTAAGTGGTATCTTACCTGTTGTGGGTGTGCCACTTCCGTTGGTAAGTTATGGCGGCACCTCTGCGGTAACTCTAATGGCGGCATTTGGTGTACTGATGTCAATTCATACTCATAGAAAGATGCTGTCGCGCTAAGCGAATTGCGAACAATAAAAGGATTATGTATGCGTTCAGGAAATAAATTGTTTTTTGTAATCTCAGCTTGCCTGATGCTGTTGTCGGTTTCTTCGGCAAATGCGAACTATATTGAGCACGAAAAAGCTAAAAGCTTTATTGATATGATGGTTAGTAAGCACGGCTTTGAAAGTGCAAAGTTAGCTGAAATATTTTCTCAGGCAGAAAAGAAAGATAGTATTCTGAAAGCAATTGCTCGACCTGCAGAGAAGCGCCTCGAATGGAAGGGTTATCGAAAGATATTTCTTACCGATGATCGAATTAAGAAAGGTTTAGCCTTCATTGAAGAAAACCGAGAGAGCCTAAACCGGGCTCAGGAAAAGTACGGTGTTCCGGTTCATGTTATTGCTGCCATAATAGGTGTTGAAACTCGCTACGGCCGTAACAAGGGGAGTTATCGTGTGGTGGATGCACTTTCAACTTTAGCTTTTGACTATCCGCCTCGTTCAAAGTTTTTCACAAAAGAGTTAGAGCAAGTATTTCTTCTGTCTAAAGAGCAGGGCTTTGCAGCCTTAGACTTGAAAGGCTCATATGCGGGTGCGATGGGTTACGGCCAGTTTATCCCAAGTAGCTATCGTCACTACGCAGTTGATTTCGATGGCGATAAGGTTGCGGACATTCTTAATAACGCTACCGATGCGGTGGGAAGTGTTGCTAACTATTTTAAGATGCATAAATGGTCCGAGGGGCAGCCAGTCGCTTTTCAGCTAGAAAAGTCAGACTTAGGAGAGGGTTATCAAGAGCTTGTTCATAAGAAGCTCAAGCCGTCGCATATGGTAGCTGATTTTGAGGCACACGGTTTGCGTCTTCCTGCTGGTTTGGATAAGAATATGCCTGCGAAACTTCAGATACTTCAAGGGGCTACCGGTGAAGAGTATTGGTTAACCTTGAGGAATTTTTACGTGATTACTCGCTATAACCATAG
>NZ_LWFZ01000643.1:0-8035 GCF_001635225.1 Oleiphilus sp. HI0086 | reverse complement strand
TAATTGAGGCCGTGGGTCTATCTTCTGAAGCAGAGCTAACGGCAGCCATTGAGCGCCCAGAAAGTTCCCTTGTCGGAACGGATGCTGGAGAGTTAGCAGGTGTGGGTGCGAACGGTGTTGTTGTCTCAGGTAGCTTGTCTGAAGTGATTGGTCAGTTCGATGTCTTGATTGACTTCACTGCGCCCGTAGCGACCTTGGCAAATGCTAAGTTATGTGCGGAGCATGGTAAGGGTATTGTTATCGGAACGACTGGCTTTACCGTTGAAGAAGAGGAGGAGTTGTTATTGGCTCAGTCTTCTGCGGCAATGTGTAAGGCTGCCAACTTTAGTACAGGCGTAAATGTTTGCCTGAACCTGCTTCAAAAAGCGGCTGAAATTTTGGGTGACGACTACGATGTTGAGGTTTACGAAGCTCATCATCGACATAAGGTTGACGCGCCTTCTGGTACTGCACTGGCGATGGGGCAAGCGGTGGCCGATGGTTTGGATCGGGATTTACGCTCGGTTGCGGTTTATGGGCGAGAAGGTCAAACCGGTGCACGTGATAAAGAAACTATTGGTTTTGCGACCGTTCGTGGTGGTGATGTTGTCGGTGATCACACCGTGATGTTTTTGGGCGAAGGTGAGCGTGTAGAGATTACTCACAAAGCGTCTAGCCGTATGTCTTTCGCTCGGGGTGCAGTTCGTGCTGCAGCCTGGTTGCAGAGTCAGAAGCCTGGCTTGTATGAAATGCGAGATGTTCTGAATTTGAAATAAGTGGCTTGGCTAAAAAATGCGCTATGAACTGCCTCTCACTGATAGACATAATTGTCATAAATGTGTACAATGCCGCCGTTTGAATAGTGGTTGTCTATTCAAAGCCCGCATGTATCAGCAGGGTTAACATTGAAGCGCGCGCAAGTATAAGAATTTTAAGCGAGGTGGGGTAAGCTCCGTCTCGCTTTTTTGCAACTTATCTGTGTGAAAATGCTGCTTTGAATGCCTGCTCGGGGACCAGATGCTTATCGCTTATACCTAGCGTGTAGTTTCTGAAGGCCACTTCAAACCCGCCTAAAGACGGTATCTTTATTATTCTCTCCTAGCCGATTACGACGAGGAACTGGCGTTGACAAAACCTGCAATTTTAGCACTTGAAGATGGCTCCATTTTTAAAGGAGTCTCCATTGGATCAGACGGTGAAACCATCGGGGAAGTTGTATTTAATACAGCGATGACCGGGTATCAAGAAATCCTGACTGACCCTTCCTATGCAAAACAAATCGTAACTTTGACTTATCCGCATATCGGAAATACCGGTGTTAATGCCGAAGATGTTGAGTCAGATAAAATTTGGTCAGCAGGCTTGGTTATACGTAACTTGCCTTTATTGGCGAGTAGCTGGCGTTCAGAAAAGCCTCTTAACGAATACCTTGAAGAAAACGGCATTGTCGCGATTGCAGATATTGATACACGCCGTTTGACGCGAATCTTGCGTGAAAAAGGTGCACAGAATGGCTGCATTATCGCTGGTGATGACATTAGTGAAGAAAAGGCGCTAGCCGCTGCGAAGTCGTTCCCTGGTCTAAAAGGTATGGACTTGGCGAAAGAGGTGACACGCACTGAACAGGCCTCTTGGACAGAAGCTGAGTGGTCACTAACTGACGGGTATGGCGAGCAAAGCGAAACAGAATTCCATGTTGTGGCTTATGACTTTGGTGTTAAGAATAACATTCTAAGAATGCTCGCGGAGCGTGGTTGTAAACTAACAGTTGTTCCAGCGAAAACGCCTGCTGCGGATGTACTGGCTATGTCACCTGACGGAGTGTTTCTATCTAACGGCCCGGGCGATCCAGAGCCATGTGATTATGCGATTGCAGCAATCAAAGACATACTGGAAACCAAGGTTCCGGTATTCGGCATTTGCTTAGGTCACCAGCTACTTGCGCTAGCGAGTGGCGCGAAGACTGAAAAGATGAAGTTTGGTCACCACGGTGCGAACCATCCGGTACAGAATCTAGAAGACAAAACTGTGATGATTACCAGTCAGAACCACGGTTTTGCAGTGGACGAGAGTTCACTACCAGATTGTCTAAAAGCAACACATAAGTCTCTATTTGATGGTTCCTTACAAGGTATTGAACGCACGGATACTCCAGCGTTTAGTTTCCAGGGCCATCCCGAAGCGAGCCCGGGCCCGCATGATGTCGCGCCTTTGTTTGACCGCTTCATCGATACGATGAGAGCTCGTGCTAAGTAATTAGTACTGTTGTTTAGTCAGCAAAATACTTGCTGAAAGTGAACCTATTTTGTTGTGAGTGAGCACCTTAGCTATTTACAACCTAACTCTTAGAGAACGGAAAGAATTAAATGCCAAAGCGTACCGACATAAAGAGTATTCTAATACTAGGCGCCGGCCCTATCGTCATCGGGCAGGCCTGTGAGTTTGACTATTCAGGTGCTCAAGCGTGTAAAGCGCTTCGCGAAGAGGGTTATCGAGTTATCTTGGTTAACTCTAACCCGGCAACCATTATGACTGATCCTGCAATGGCCGATGCGACTTATATCGAGCCGATTACCTGGCAGACAGTTGAAAAGATTATCGAGAAAGAGCGCCCTGACGTGTTGTTGCCAACAATGGGTGGTCAGACTGCATTGAACTGTGCATTGGACCTAGAGCGCGAAGGTGTGCTTGATAAGTACAACGTTGAAATGGTTGGAGCGAATGCTGATACCATCGACAAAGCGGAAGATCGTGAGCGCTTTGATAAAGCAATGAAGGCAATCGGCCTTGAAACACCGCGTTCTGCGATTGCTCATAGCATGGAAGAAGCGCTTCAGGTGCAAGACTCTTTAGGCTTCCCTTGTATTATTCGACCTTCTTTCACCATGGGTGGAAGTGGTGGCGGTATCGCTTATAACAAAGAAGAGTTCGTAGAGATTTGTGAGCGTGGTTTGGACCTGTCACCCACGAACGAGCTTTTGATTGATGAGTCCCTGATTGGTTGGAAAGAATATGAAATGGAAGTTGTTCGTGACAAGAACGACAACTGTATCATTATCTGTTCTATCGAAAACTTTGACGCGATGGGTGTTCACACCGGTGACTCGATTACCGTTGCACCGGCACAAACGCTGACCGATAAAGAATATCAAATAATGCGTAATGCCTCTTTGGCAGTACTGCGTGAGATTGGTGTTGAAACTGGTGGCTCAAACGTCCAGTTTGGTATGAACCCGAAAGATGGCCGTATGGTGGTTATCGAGATGAACCCGCGTGTATCGCGTTCATCTGCTTTGGCGTCTAAAGCAACCGGTTTCCCGATTGCCAAAGTTGCCGCTAAATTGGCGATTGGTTATACCCTGGATGAGTTGCAGAATGATATTACAGGTGGCGTAACGCCGGCTTCATTCGAGCCATCAATCGATTATGTTGTCACTAAGATTCCTCGTTTTACCTTCGAGAAGTTCCCTCAGGCAGATCCGATTCTAACGACACAGATGAAGTCGGTAGGTGAGGTTATGTCTATTGGCCGAACCTTCCAGGAATCGCTACAGAAAGCTTTACGTGGTTTGGAAGTCGGTTCTTACGGCTTCGAGCCGAAATTGGATCTGGCTTCTGAAGATGCTAAATCAGAGATGATTCGAGAGCTTCGTAACCCGAGTGCCGAGCGTATCTGGTATGTCGGTGATGCTTTCCGTTCTGGCATGTCGGTTGATGAAATTTACAAGCTAAGCGGCATCGACCCTTGGTTCCTGGTTCAGATTGAAGATTTGATTGAAGAAGAGTGTGTTGTATCGAATATGACACGCACAGACATGACTGCTGAAGCGATGCTTCGTCTTAAGCGTAAGGGTTTTGCTGATCACCGTTTGGCAGAGCTACTTGGTATTACCGAGAAAGAATTGCGTACGCTACGTCAGGGCTTCGATATTCGCCCTGTCTATAAGCGTGTTGATACCTGTGCTGCAGAATTCTCATCGAACACGGCTTACATGTACTCAACCTATGAAGAAGAGTGTGAGTCTCAGGTTACTGACAAAGAAAAGATCATTGTTATCGGTGGTGGCCCTAACCGTATTGGCCAGGGTATTGAGTTCGATTACTGCTGTGTTCATGCTGCCTTTGCCATGCGTGAAGACGGTTACGAGACCATCATGATCAACTGTAACCCAGAGACGGTTTCAACGGATTACGATACTTCAGACCGTTTGTACTTTGAGTCAATTACCCTGGAAGACGTATTAGAAATCGTTCAGCTAGAGAAGCCAAAGGGCGTGATTGTGCATTATGGCGGTCAGACGCCACTTAAGCTTGCGCGTGGTTTAGAAGAAGCTGGAGTGCCAATTATTGGTACTAGCCCAGATGCAATCGACCGTGCAGAAGATCGTGAGCGCTTCCAGCAAATGATTGAGCGCTTGGGCTTACGTCAGCCAGAAAATGCCACGGTTCGAAGCCATGAAGAAGCGATTACTAAAGCGACTGAAATCGGTTATCCGCTAGTTGTTCGTCCATCTTATGTATTGGGCGGGCGTGCAATGGAGATCGTCTATAACGAAGCTGAGCTAGTTAAGTACATGAAGGAGGCGGTTAGCGTATCTAACGACAGCCCTGTCTTGCTAGACCACTTCTTGAACGCGGCGATTGAGGTTGATATTGATGCCATTAGTGATGGTAAAGATGTCGTGATTGGTTCAATCATGCAGCATATCGAGCAGGCGGGTGTACACTCGGGTGACTCGGCTTGTTCATTGCCTCCATATACCTTGTCTCAAGAAGTTCAGGAAGAGATGAAGGAAGTCGTTAAAGCTATGGGTCTAGAACTTGGTGTTGTAGGTTTGATGAACGTCCAGTTGGCTTATCAGGATGGTTTGATTTACGTGATCGAGGTTAACCCTCGAGCATCACGTACAGTACCGTTTGTTTCTAAAGCTATTGGCACTTCATTGGCGAAGGTTGCTGCACGTTGTATGGCAGGTAAAACCCTGGCAGAGGCGGGCTTTACCGAGGAAGTGGTGCCTAAGCACTTCAGTGTCAAAGAGTCTGTTTTCCCGTTCAACAAGTTCCCATCTGTTGACCCGATCCTTGGCCCTGAAATGAAGTCAACGGGTGAAGTTATGGGTATCGGTGATACCTTCGATGAAGCCTTTGCTAAAGGAGTTATTGCTGCAGGTGGTGTATTGCCGAGCGGCGGTAAGGCGTTCTTGAGCGTGAGAGAAGTTGATAAGGAAGGCGTAATTGAAGTGGCACGCCTGCTTAACGAAATTGGTTTCGCTTTGGTCGCAACCTCCGGTACTGCGAAAGCGCTAGCAGAGGCAGGCTTGGAAGTTGAGTCTATTAATAAGGTTCAAGAAGGTCGTCCGCATGTTGTTGATGCCATTAAGAATGGCGATATTGACCTGATTGTTAATACTACTGAAGGTAGACGAGCCATCGCAGACTCTGCTCAAATCAGACAATCTGCTTTGCAGAAGAAGATTGCTTACAGTACGACTCTTGCTGGTGGTGATGCAACTGCACGAGCTATTCGTTTTGGTGCTGAGAAGCACGTACGTAGACTTCAAGACTTACACTAGAAAACTCGTTTATTTTATAACCCGGAGCTAATGCTTCGGGTTATTTTTTTCAGCTGTTTATACAGATGGCTCTTTTTTGATAACTCGAATTAATTGCTTGTTGATGATGAGTATAAGCGTGACTGAAAGAAGAGCTCTCACTAAATATGGTAAAAGAATAAAGGAAGGAAGATGAATCGAATTCCAATGACTGTTGAAGGCGAAAAAGCCCTTCAAGAAGAATTAGTAGAATTGAAAACTGTAAAGCGCCCACAGGTTATCGAAGCGATTGCCGATGCGCGTGAGCACGGTGATCTAAAAGAAAATGCTGAATATCATGCAGCGAGAGAGCAGCAAGGCTTTATAGAAGGTCGAATTCAGGAGCTGGAAGGTAAGCTTTCAAACTCCCAGATTATCGATGTTAAGTCTATCCCTCATACAGGAAAAGTTATTTTTGGTACCACGGTTTCATTGATCAATATCGATACGGATGAAGAAGTTCGTTATCACATTGTTGGTGATGATGAGGCTGATATCAAGGCAGGCAAAATCTCTATTTCTTCACCAATCGCTCGAGCGATTATTGGTAAAGAAGAAGGTGATACCGTAGGCGTTCAGGTGCCTAGCGGAATCGTTGAGTATGAAATTGATGAAGTGCTTCACGTTTAATCTTGATCATCTTTTAAAAAGGCTGAGGTTAGCATTGACTTCAGCCTTTGCCTTCCTGGTTAGTTACTAATCTATTAAGCCTAATTCAATAGCTAGCTTAATCATGGCTTTTAGGGCAGCCTCTTTCGGAAAGGGATGGTCTAGGTTTGGTGACCCAAATCTCATTAGTTTAGGGAATGCATCGTAGGACATATCCCAATGATGTGCGTTTAACATGGCTAGATCTGCTGACATGCCGGTCTTTATTTTTGCTTGAGCTTGGGTAAGCTGCATATCATTATGAGCGTCGTATTTGTTTAACTCCATTACGCCCTGCATTTGAAAATAAGGTACTTCCAGCGCTGTTGTCGAACCCGTGATGTTAAAAATAGGGATGTCTAAAGAATCAAATAATTCTCTATTCTGATCTAGGAAGGACATTCGCGCTTTAGTTGTCAGATCATATACCGCCTCTTTTACATTGTATTCATCCATACGTCTAAACGTGCCAGATTTGAGGTTTATTGCGGGTGAAATGAGCGATAAGAAGCTTGCTAATGCTTTTTCAACTTTAGGGATGTCTAGGTTCTTAATCGAGTTATATATGTCATCCGCTAAATAGGAGCCACCGATGGCTCCTCCCCAATTATAGATACAGCGAATTTTGTTTTTTAAATCGGGGCGCTGCGCGAGCAGTTCGTAGATATCGGGAGCACCTTTGCTGTAACCAATTAAAAATATATCTCCGGGTGTCTTTTGTTCGGACGGTGGGATTGTTGTTGTGTCAGCTGCTAATCCGGCACCGTGGTCAATCGCGGCGATCAAGTCATCAATATTAGAGCTGCAACCGCGCATAGGGTGATTGTCTGCTCGTATAATCCTTATACCGAGCTCGTCCTGGATTTTAGGGAAGGCGTTTTGAAAAGCCCTAACAGGCAACATGCCATTCAACAGACCGGGTGAGAATATTAGCGTAGTATTACGAACTCTATTTGTGCTCTTAAATTCGGGGATTTCCAGTTTCCATTCCCGTATTTCATCGCCCCTCAAAAACTGTTCTGCAAGTTTTTGTTTGTTTGGTCGCTTGTCTTTGCGGCCAAGTAGTTTGGTTTTATCTGCTTTTTTTAAAGCAATATTGTCTTGAAGTGCTTCGGTTAGAAATATATTTCTCCATCGAATGCCGCACCAGCGCTTAATATAAGGGTGCGCATAGTTTTTACGGTCGCTTTGTAGAATCAATCTAATATTCGTAATTAGTTGTTCGTAATCGCCTTTGTTCTCCAGTGTTTCGAGTAGATTCAGTTGTTCCTTATTCATTATAAGATCAATGTTCCTTTAATGTCTCAATATGTTGAATAGCGATCATTATATAATAGAATAGTTCGAAGTCGAACTCTTTGGTCTTTAAGTTAGCGCGTGTCGTCACAACACGAGAGAATTATTTAATAGAGAGTCTTATTCGCAGTGAAGTCTTCCTGAATAAAAAGAAAGACGTGTTCGATAAAATTTTGGTTTGTGTTGTGTAAAAGAGCTTATTGCCCTTTTAATAAGTGGATGCTTTCCTCAGCGAAGCCAGTTCCTACCTCTGCATAGTAGTTGAAAGCAATATCGGCACCTAAACCCATTAGCTCTTTTTGTTGGTCTTCATATTGTGCAATGACGGAAATTTTTCCTGAATAAGAAGTATGCTTCAACTGATAGATAATGTTCTTCATCTCGTTGACTGAAGGCAGGGCTAACATAATTAGTTTTATGTCGCTTAATGGGGCCTGTTCCCAGAACTCAATGTCATCACCATCACCGCATATAATATTAATGCCTTGTTCCTTGAACCCCTGTGCCCGTTTTGGGTCAAG
>NZ_LWFZ01000642.1:0-9097 GCF_001635225.1 Oleiphilus sp. HI0086 | reverse complement strand
GGATACCCTCCTTACGGATAACGCCTACGCCCAGACCTTCAATTACTACATCTTGTTCTCTCAGGTCGATCACGATGGGATCAAACTCTTCATTCTCGGCAATAAGCTCAACGATGTGTTTGTTTTTATTGAGACGTTTAACCGTTACTTCTTCGCCCACTCTGGCAACGACTATTTGCCCATTTCGAGCTGTTTCGGTTTTATGGACTGCAAGCAAATCTCCGTCGAGTATGCCGATATCCTTCATGCTTTCACCTCTTACGCGTAATAAGTAGTCAGCAGAAGGAGAGAAAAACTCTGGCGCAAGTGTGCAGTAGTCTTCGATATTTTCCTCACCTAAAATCGGGTTACCAGCAGCGACTTGACCAACAATCGGTAAACCCTCGGGAATATCGCTTTGCGGTAAGCGGATGCCACGGCTGGCTCCGGGGACAATCTCAATCGCGCCTTTCTTGGCTAGTGCCTTAATATGGTCTTCTGCTGCATTGGCAGAGCGAAAGCCAAGTGCCAAAGCTATTTCCGCACGAGTAGGTGGGTAACCTGTTTCATCAATATTTTGTTTGATGAGTTGCAATACTTCGCTTTGTCTCTTGGTGAGCTTTAGCATGCCGTGTAGTCCGTTAGGTTGAGTTAATGTTTATCTGTGTGAATAACCAGTACCTGTAAATGTATACAGTAAAATGTATTTTGTAAATGTTTTGGAAAGAACTTTTCCATATATTTTATTGAAAGCCATTTTTTACCCATGCATGATGTAGCGAAATTGCACAGTAAAAGGCGGGCGAAAACTTGAATCTATCGACAAATAAAATAAATACCATCTTCCACAAAACTTCTACTTTGCTTCTTACGAGTGCTTTAATGCTTAGTAGTGGCAATGCCCTCGCGAGTGTTGAAGGTGAGTTAGGTTTTCAAGCGCGTACCTTTGTGGAAGAGGGGCTTGCCGATCAGAGTCAATTTCAAAGCTCCCTAAGCGGGCAGATAGAATTCGATACATCATTAGGGCAAGGAGACTTTGTTGCCAAGGTGTTTGGTCGTTACGACTTTGAGGATGATGAGCGCACTCATTTTGACTTACGCGAAGCGCTCTGGACCTACTATGGCGATTCCTGGGAGTTGCAAGCGGGTGTCGGTAAGGTGTTTTGGGGTGTCACAGAATCTATGCATCTCGTTGATATCGTTAATCAAAGCGACAGTGTTGAAAACCCCGATGGCGAAGACAAGCTCGGTCAGGCGATGCTTAAGTTTTCATTAGAGCGAGACTGGGGAACGATTGACCTTTTCTGGTTACCGTACTTTCGCGAAAGAACCTTCGTTGGCGAAGATGGTCGCTTATCTGCAAGCCCTTTGCCGGTAAGTAATGATGAAGCAAGCTATGCATCGGGTGCACAAGAATGGCATAGTGACTTTGCTGTCCGTTATTCACATTATGTCGGTGAATTAGAGTTTGCTTTATCTCATTTTTCCGGCACGAGTCGTGAAGCCAGTTTCCGCCCGAATGCTACGTTTTCTGAGTTAGTTCCTCATTATCATCTTATCGATCAGACTGGTATTGAACTTCAATATATTTATGACTCTTGGCTATTAAAGTTTGAAGGTATCACCAATTCCGGCTTTGGTGATGCTCTTGGTAGAAAAGGTCGATATAGCGCCGCAGTATTTGGCTTTGAATATACCCAAGTGGGTATTTTCGAAAGCTCTGCTGATCTGGGGTGGGTGTTGGAATATATGTTTGATGACCGTAAAGAGCACGCAACTCACGCTTTTGAACGAGATATTTTTGCCGGTTGGCGTTATGCCTTTAATGATGAAGACTCCTCTGAAATCCTAACGGGCGTCATTTTTGATCCACGTACTGAGGAATTGATGTTTTCATTCGAGGCGAACAAGCGACTGGCGAGCGATCTTAAGTTGAATATTGAAGCGCGCGTGTTTCACGGTGCCGAAAGTGACGACCAATTGAAAACTTACGGTCTAAGAGATGAAGACTATTTAGAGCTGGAGTTAGTGAAGTACTTCTAAAAGTATGGCTTTTATGCCTGATTTAAATTTATTTATGTTTTTTTGTTGGTAAAACTCGCTATATTGCTGTGATGACATACACTTTTGTTAAGTACTGTGTGAATTGTAATTGAATGTTGAGAAAGGCCATGTCTACATATACTTCATCCCCGAATTCTAGCGTTGAAGGCGGGAGCCGCATAGAGACAACCAATTTCGTGATCGATGCAAAGCACGATATCTTGACGATCGATATGCTTGGAACATGGAATGAGGGGAATACCTTAGACTATGTCGCTAGTTATAAACGTTTGGTTCACCGCTATTTTACCCGAGAGTGGGCTTGTGTGATCAACTTAAAGGGCATGGATATGCTTCTATCCGAGTCGTTTCAAATCGAAACACTAAAGGCGCTTAATGCTTGGTCTTATATTAAAGGAATGAAGGCTATTGCTGTTGTATTTAGTAGCAATAACCGAAGTCACTTGCTCTATCAGTTCGAAGAAATATTCAAGGTTAAGCACCCCTATGCAACGTCGGTATGCTTGAGTGAATTTGAAGCTTCTCAATGGCTTGATTCTCAGGGGTTTAAGATGAAAACCTTGAATTCGTCACCAAAACTAACAAGCATTGCTGTATAATCTCCGCGTTCATTGTCTAACAATTCTAGTTGCTTTCGCGGGTGATTTATTTTGATAAAAGTCTTAGTCGTTGATGATCATGATCTGATTCGTGCAGGTATTGCGCGTATGTTGCTTGATGACGGTGCGATTGAGGTAGTCGGTGAAGCATCTTCTGGTGAAGATGCTTTAAGCAAAGCGCGCGAACATTCCCCTGACGTTGTCTTGATGGACCTCAAAATGCCCGGCATTGGTGGGCTAGAGGCAACACGAAGGCTAAAGCGTCAAAATGAGCAAACAAAAGTCGTAGTTGTAACAGCTTGTATTGATGATCCTTACCCAAGCCACGTTTTAGAATCGGGTGCTTCGGCATATGTTTCGAAGAACAGCCATATTTCTGAGATGATCAAGGCAATCAAGCAAGTTCATAGCGGCGAGCGTTATATTAGCCCTGATATTGCACAGGCTATGGCCTTAGGTAAAGCGAACTCGTCTCCTTTTGACAGTTTGTCTGAGCGAGAACTGCAGATTGCCACGATGATTATGGATTGCCAGAAAGTTCAGAGCATATCAGACAAGCTTTGTCTGAGCCCAAAGACAGTAAATAGTTATCGCTATCGGATATTTGAAAAGCTGGATATCACCAGTGATGTTGAATTGACCTTGCTTGCTGTGCGAAATGGTTTGTTAGATGTCGACCGACCCAATTGATCTGCAAGAATCCTTCTCAGAATCTTCCTCATTTGACTCTAAAAGCTTTTTATCTGGATTGACTACAAGTCCGGGAGTCTACCGTATGTATGGTAGTGACGGAAGCATACTGTATGTTGGTAAGGCAAAGCATCTCAAAAAACGTGTTTCCAGTTATTTTGCTCGTCAGGGTTTGTCTCTTAAGACTCAATCGCTAGTCAGCAAAATCGCTAAAATAGAAGTCACGCTAACCCGTAGCGAGACAGAAGCGCTGATTCTAGAACAGAATCAGATAAAGACCCTTAAGCCCCCGTACAATATTCTCTTGCGAGATGATAAGTCTTACCCCTATATCTATTTGGCAAGCGATAAAGAATACCCTTCATTATCCATGAAAAGGGCGCGTAGCAAAGGGAAGGTTGGACGTTATTTCGGGCCCTTTCCAAGCTCTGGTTCAGTAAAAGAAAGCCTGAACATGCTTGAGAAAATCTTCAAGGTTCGCCAATGTCATGATAGCTATTACAACAACCGCTCTCGCCCTTGTCTTCAGTATCAGATAAAACGCTGCAAAGCTCCGTGTGTCGGTTTGGTTAGTCACGAAGAGTACCTGGAAGATGTTAAAAGTGTTGAGATGTTTCTGCAGGGAAAGAGTCCTGAATTAATCCGTAGGCTTATTTCGCAAATGGAGCAGGCTTCTATAGAGCTTAAGTTCGAAGAGGCCGCAGAGATAAGAGATCAGATTGAGCATCTTCGACATGTTCAGGAAAGCCAGTCTGCCGAGGGTGGGACGCAGAGCCTGGATGTAGTTGTACTCGTAGCAAAAGGCGGCTCGGTTGTAGCATCAATGCTTTATGTGCGTAACGGGCGAATTCTTGGCCATAAGAACTACTTCCCCAAGTTGTCTCTGGAGATGAGCAATAATGAAATGCTGTCGAGCTTTGTCGAGCAATATTATATTGGCCAGAATGAGTCTAGAGATATTCCGGGAGAGATTGTTCTAAACGAATCATTGAGTAATCAGGCATTGATTACCGAAGCCATCGAGCAGGTAGTTGGTAAGAAGGTGAAAATCTCTACCAAGGTGAAACAATTAAAGGCGCAATGGCTTAAGCTAGCGAGCACGAATGCAGAAAATGCCCTGCAAACGCACTTGGCTAATAAAGAAAACATGTTTCATAAGTTCGATGCTCTGGCGGAACTACTGCAGCTTGAGGATCGACCCAAACGCATGGAGTGCTTTGATATTAGCCACAGCTCAGGTGAAAAAACAGTGGGCTCCTGTGTTGTCTTTAATGAGGCGGGGCCAATGAAGTCGGACTATCGGACCTATAATATTGAAGGTATTACCGGAGGGGATGACTACGCTGCAATGCGTCAGACACTGGAAAGGCGCTACAAGGCATTGAAAGATAACCCCGATAAACGACCAGACCTGATTTTAATTGATGGTGGCAAAGGTCAACTAAATCTGGCACTTGAGGTCTTCGACAGGTTAAACTTGTCAGATCTTAATGTAATTGGCGTTGCCAAGGGTGTTACGCGTAAACCCGGCTTTGAAACATTGCTAATACCTGAAAAGGCTGGCCACTTAAAAACGATAGACTGTGCTTCTGATAATCCGGGGTTGCATTTAATTCAGCAAATACGGGACGAAGCCCACCGCTTTGCGATTACCGGGCACCGGAATCGTAGAGATAAGGCAAGGCGTCAATCAACGTTAGAGAATATTGAAGGGGTAGGGGCTAAGAGGCGAAAAGCGTTGCTGCAGTATTTTGGTAGCGTCTCGAATATCAAAAAGGCGTCGACCGAAGAAATAGCAAAAGTATCAGGAATTAGCACGAGTTTGGCAGAGCATATCTATTTGACGCTCCATAGCTCGTAAATAAAGTATTACTAAGGCAGCTAGAAGTTTTCATGAATTTACCAAATATCCTTACCGTTTCCAGAATTGTTCTTATTCCGGTTTTTGTCGTAGCGTATTACTTGCCGATAGAATCGAGTGCCATCTTAGCTGCAGCGTTATTTTTTATTGCAGGTTGTACGGATTATCTTGATGGCTACCTGGCAAGAAAGTGGAACCAGACTACACCCTTTGGTGCTTTTCTTGATCCAGTCGCAGATAAACTGATGGTGGCAATGTCCTTGGCGGTGATAATCGAAAGCTATTACTCTGTCTGGGTGACGATTCCAGCGATGATTATTATTGGGCGTGAAATTGTCGTTTCAGCCTTGCGAGAGTGGATGGCAGAGCAGGGCAAACGTGATAATGTTGCGGTGTCGTTCATCGGTAAGCTAAAAACTATGTGCCAGATGGGCTCCATTATGCTGTTGTTGCTAGGCCCTGAATCTGACTGGTTTTATTGGTCTGGGATTGGCCTTATATACTTCGCATCGATTCTTACGCTATGGTCAATGTACCAATATCTCACAGCATCGTGGGAGCACTTATTCTCTGAAGAGAGTTAGAAGCGGAGTAAGTATTACTGCTTTGGTATAAAAAATAATCGATCTGCTTCTCGGAAAATAGATAGCTGAAAAAAAGTGAATTATTCTCTTAAACATTGCTTGACTCTTAAATCGAATCCGTTAATATATGCGCCACTTCAGCAACACAGGCAACGAAAAGTTGTTTTTTACTAGAGTGTTGCAATGAAATATGAAGTGATCTGCGGGAATAGCTCAGCTGGTAGAGCACAACCTTGCCAAGGTTGGGGTCGCGAGTTCGAATCTCGTTTCCCGCTCCAAATTCTAAAAAACCTCGGATTTATCCGAGGTTTTTTGTTAGTGGACTATAAAGATTTATCGATATAGTTTACGGTGTAGTTTAAAGGCGCGATAGCAAAGCGCTTAGGGCTCTGCCCGATTAACAAGAGTGCACTGGATTGCTGCAATCCTACGGTAGAATTTGAAGCTCTTGTTTAGTACAAGTTTAAAGGCGCGATAGCAAAGCGCTTAGGGCTCTGCCCGATTAACAAGAGTGCACTGGATTGCTGCAATCCTATGGTAGAATTTGAAGCTCTTGTTTAGTACAAGTTTAAAGGCGCGATAGCAAAGCGGTTATGCACTGGATTGCAAATCCACGTAGGCCGGTTCGACTCCGGCTCGCGCCTCCATTTAGCATCCCTTTGGTGTTAAATGTAAAAGCCCCCAAAGCCCGGGTGGCGAAATTGGTAGACGCAACAGACTTAAAATCTGTCGTCCTTCGGGACGTGCCGGTTCGATTCCGGCCCCGGGCACCATACTCATTTCAGTCAGATTCATTCAATTACAGTCAAGTACTGTCAAAGTCCAATATTTACAGTGGCTTAGCGTAGGTTGTCGCCTTTCAGGTACGTTCATATCCGGTCAATTGCGTCAGATTCAGTCATGCTTTACCCCTTGCATATTTTTATTAGGGGGTAAATTGGGGGTAATTCTCAGTTCGATTTAGGAGTTACCCCTTATGCAGAGACGTCGATTACCTGGAAAATTAACTGATGCAGAAATTAGAACACTACAATACTCTGCGGCACTGAAATTGCCTTTCTTTGCTCATAGTCATAGAAAACCACACCGGTCTTTGCCAAGGTAATGATTTTTGGCTTATCTTTGTCATCTGTGGCTTTGCTGACTCGGTAGAGCATTTGGCAGCTTCTATTCGACACCTCCGTGACAGCAATATCAAATACCAATTCATCACCAAAAAAAGCCTCGTCGATATACATGACTTGCAGGTCTGCCAGAATGTAGCCTTGAGCGCTGTCTTCAAGTTCACATATACCTATCGATTCAAAAAAAGCAGCCCTGGCTTCATGAATCATCGAGACTAATTTGTCATGGCCGAGGTGCTTACGGTAATTTACGTCCTGTATCCGAACTGATTGCGACATCGAGAAGTGAGCGTAATCCGGGAAATCGATACTAACTTTGGACATTCTAATTTCCTATTTGCTTAAGACAATTCGGTAATGCGCCTTGCCACTCTCAAGTCTGGCTATCGCTTCATTGACTTGGTCGAACTTGAAGTGCTCAACCTTGGGTTTAATGTCGTGTCGCTTTGCAAATGACAACATATTGCGCAGTGCTTGCGGACTCCCAACAGGAGAGCTAGACACTGAGCGTTGACCGGCCATCAATGAAAATACGTTAAGATCTAAAGGCTCAAGTGTCGCACCGACAAAATGTAGCTTGCCCTTGGGGGCGAGTGTATTGACGTATTGGTTCCATTTGAGTTTCACATTAACGGTGGATAAGACCAAGTCAAACTTGCCGGCCAGAGCGTTGAGTTCGTCAGGGTTTTTGGAGTCAACGGTATAGTGCGCACCAAGCTCTAGGGCTTCAGCTTTTTTAGCTTCAGATGAGGTAAAGGCCCAGACTTCACAGCCCCAGGCACGTAAAAACTGTAGGGCTAAGTGGCCTAGTCCACCAATCCCAATGACGCCAACGGTGTCGATGGGTTTAATGTTGTATTCAACAAGTGGATTGAAAACGGTCACGCCAGCACAAAACAAAGGGGCGGCTGAAGGCTCTTCAAAACCCTCGGGTAAGGCAACGACGCTACTTTCTTCCGCGCGTACCTTGTCAGCAAATCCGCCGTGATGACCGATGATGGTTCCTTGGGCTGAAGCGCAAAGGTTATGGTCGCCGCTATGGCAGGACGAGCAGCTCATGCAGTAGCCAGAGTGCCAGCCTAAGCCGACAGTCTGTCCAATTTGAATCGACTTAACGCGCTTACCGATGGCGTTCACTTTGCCGATCACCTCATGCCCGGGCACAAAAGGGTATTGGGTCATTCCCCATTCGTTGTTGAGCATGCTTAGGTCACTGTGGCAAATGCCGCAGTGCTCGACGGCAATTTCAACTTGGTCGTCTGGTAAATCACCAGGATCGTATTCGAATGGTTTTAGTTCACCACCTGCTTCAAACGCTGCATATGCTTTAATCATGGTAGAAGTCTCCTAAGCCTTGTCGATAGAGTAGTCTAAAAGAAATAGATAGCTGACAGCAAAGCATTCAGCATCATTATCAAAAAGTCAGTGATAAAAATGAATAGCATGACGCCTTTTACTTGCCACACACCTTTGCCGCTTCGATTTTGTACGGCTACCGGCACGTTGAAGGCGAATTGAGGCGTATAGGACGTTTAAAGCACCTTTTCACCCTTCGGATGAAGTAGCATACCCGAAATTGCCGCTCATTTTTATTGCCTAAGCCCCGGAATTTAGCTTCACAGCGCCCAAAGAAGGTCGTATTTTGGTCGATTTGACCGAAAAGTGCCTGGCGAATGGATCTTTAGCCGACAGTTGCCCCACCGGCCTGCCGCAAAGGCTGACAGTACATGGATTGAGAGCTTAGGAGCGTCAATTAAATAAACGAGTCTGCGATGGGCCGAACAGGCTGGGAGTCAGTGGTGGGGCTCGCTCTGGCGGCTGGTTGTGATGGTTAGTATCGGCTTTGGCCGCCTTCTGTTTGAGATGTTTAAGAATCTGCTCGATTATGTCCGGATCCTCAATGCTGGCAATCACTTTGACATGCCCTCCACAGTGCTCGCAAACCTCAATATCAATATTGAAGACTCGCTTAAGTCGCTGCATCCATGTCATGGCATGGTGCCGCTCTTCAGGGGTCTTATCGAGCCAGTCAGTATCGGCTGCTTCTAGTTTGTCAGGCTTTTTTCCGCGTTTAGCCGGTGTGACCTGAACACGGTGTTTGCTGTTCGGTGCGAAGACTCCGTGGAATCGGGTGAGGTTGACGCGCGGCTTGGGTACCAGTGCAGCCAGCTTGGCCATGAAGTCCATGGGTTCGAA
>NZ_LWFZ01000641.1:0-8602 GCF_001635225.1 Oleiphilus sp. HI0086 | reverse complement strand
ATTATGACTATATGATGGTCGACACAGCCGCGGGTATTTCTCCAACCGTTCTTCATTTTATTGCCGCGTCTCAAGTTGCTGTCGTTGTGGTGACCCCCGAGCCAACCTCTTTAACTGATGCGTTCTCTCTGCTTAAGGTGCTCAAACGCCGCGGTTATCGGCGAAAGGTTCAGATTGTTGTCAATATGGTCTCTAATGCGGCGCAAGCTAAGAAGGTCTTTCAGCGCTTTTCACAAGCCGTTAGTAAGTATCTGGACCTGAATACAGAATACCTGGGCTCGGTATGGATGGATGAAAGCATGCGAGCGGCAGTCAGCTTGCAGCGTCCTGTTGCGCTTTATCCTAAAACCGATCCTTCCGCTCGTTGTTTTTATCGCTTAGCAGAAAAAATAGATGACCTGTTTAGCCAGACAGGCGTTCCGCGTTTGGCCTTTAGCGCCTATTGGCAAAAAGTAGTAGAGCGACAAGTCGCTCGCCCACAGAAAAGCATCGCGGCCAAACAAGCGGCTTCGACAAGAAAAACGACGTCTCTTCATAAACCGGGCTCTTTTGATAAGCTGCGTGAGCAAATGGCAAGCTTTAGCTCGGCAGGAGAGCAATCCCAGGGGAATAAAAGAGCGGTCTCGAGTTATGAACAAACCTTGCTTGACCAAGTTCGGGAAGCTCAAGGCGACTTGTCTCCTGAATCAGAGATCCATGTTGAAGACAATGCTTTGGATTCCGGCGTTGAAGCTAGCGTTGAACGTTATGTTGAGCAAAAAGCAGAGCTAGTAGAGGAGCCGCTATCAGAGCATTCTGAAGATGCATGGGTCGATCTACGGCTTCGTTTAAATAACTTCTTTAGCGATAAAAATACAACACCCGAACAGATGGTGACTTTGTTGTCTGGGTGTATTTACAGTTTTGGTGATCGTCTGGGCAATGCAGCAGTTGACCTTCTTCATAGCTTGCTGCATTCTCTGGATCCTGATCAGTTGAGTGAAGAACAAAAACAATTGTTATTGTCTGATTATGAACGCATCGGTTTGGATGAATACCGCCAGTCGATAAAGCTCAGACAATCCAAAGCCCGTTATGACGCTTCTGGTTTTGGTGATCAACAAGTTCTAGCGCGAGCAATTCGCTCCTCAGCTGAAGATATACCACTGGAAAGTTTATTAGAATCAATCAAGTATGCGTCTTTAGTCGACTCTTCCGGTGACTCATAAAGAATAAAAAGAGACTCTGAATAGTGAGGCTCTACAAGGACCGGAGACATCTCATGAGTAATCAAAAAGTTTATCCCATTCACGCGCAGGCTAAAGCCCGCACTAATATCGATCAAGACCGTTATCAAGCGCTTTATCAGCAGTCGCAGGATGACAATGAATCGTTCTGGGCAGAGCAGGGAAAGCGCCTTGAATGGATCAAACCTTATTCCCAGGTAAAAGATGTATCGTTTTCTTCTAATGATTTGCATATTCGCTGGTATTACGACGGTGTCTTGAATGCTTCGGTAAATTGTCTAGATCGCCACTTGGCTGAGCGTGGTGAACAGACTGCAGTTATCTTTGAGGGAGATGAGCTAGATTCTTCTAAGCATATTTCCTATCGAGAGCTGTACGAAGAAACGTGTAAGTTTGCCAACGCCATGCGACAAACAGGTGTAAAAAAGGGCGACATTGTCACTATCTATATGCCTAATGTTCCTGAAACCGCTGTAGCGATGTTGGCCTGTGCTCGTATTGGTGCCATTCATTCTGTTGTGTTTGGTGGTTTTTCTCCTGAAGCCTTGGCTGCTCGTATCGCTGACGGTGCAGCGAAATGGGTCGTGACGGCTGATGAAGGCGTACGTGGTGCCAAAGCGATTCCTCTAAAGAAAAATGTCGATGCAGCGATTGAAACCGATGCGGTCACGACGGTTGAAAATGTCTTTGTGTTAAAACGCACCGGCAATGATGTTAATTGGGTCGAGGGTCGAGACCTTTGGTATCATGAACTTTTGGCAGGTGCTTCGAGTGAGTGTGAACCTGAGCCAATGAATGCCGAAGACCCGCTCTTTATGCTTTATACCTCTGGTTCGACGGGTAAGCCTAAAGGTGTTCTTCATACGACTGGCGGTTACATGGTCTATGCCTCGCTGACGCATGAAGTTGTTTTTGATTATCAGGAAAATGATGTTTACTGGTGTACAGCTGATTTTGGTTGGATCACCGGCCACACTTACATGCTTTATGGGCCGCTAGCGAATGGTGCTGTGAATGTTATGTATGAAGGTGTGCCGAACTACCCTGATTTTTCGCGTTTTTGGCAGATTGTTGAAAAGCATAAGATTAACGTTATCTACACTGCGCCGACCGCAATTCGAGCCTTGATGGCAGAAGGCGATGCCTATGTTGAAAAATGCGACCTATCAAGCTTGCGTTTGCTGGGAAGCGTGGGTGAACCAATCAACCCAGAAGCCTGGGACTGGTATCACCGTGTAGTAGGTAAAGAAAAGTGCCCGATTGTCGATACTTGGTGGCAGACCGAGACGGGTGGGGTGCTGATTTCTCCTTTGCCTGGCGCCACGGAATTAAAGCCTGGCTCGGCGACACGCCCTCTATTCGGTGTTAAACCTGCGATTGTCGACAATGAAGGCAATATTCTGGAAGGTGCAGCTGAAGGTAATTTAGTTATGCTGGATAGCTGGCCTGGGCAGATGCGTACTGTCTACGGCGACCATGAACGCTTTATCCAGACCTACTTTAGTACCTATGAAGGTATGTACTTCACAGGTGATGGTGCGCGTCGCGATGAAGATGGTTATTACTGGATTACCGGTCGTGTTGATGATGTCTTGAATATTTCGGGGCACAGAATGGGCACCGCTGAAATCGAAAGTGCATTAGTGGCTCACCCAGATGTTGCCGAAGCCGCTGTTGTTGGCTACCCTCACGATATTAAAGGCCAAGGTATTTATGTCTATGTCAGTATGATGCATGACCATGACATTGACCTAAATGACGCGCTCAAAGACACCTTGAAGCAATGGGTGAGAAAAGAGATTGGCCCTGTCGCGACACCGGATATCATCCAGTGGGCACCGGCGTTGCCAAAGACCCGTTCTGGTAAAATCATGCGCCGTATTTTGCGCAAGATAGCCGCGAACGAGCATGATAGCTTGGGGGATATCTCTACCTTGGCCGATCCTTCAGTGGTCGCCAAATTGGTTGATGAACGACTGAACAAGTAAGCAATCAACGCTACTGTAGGCAGAGGGGGAAACCCCTCGCAGAACCAGACCCTTGCTAGCCCGCCAGCGAGCCGTGGAAGGCTCTGCCTACAAGTATGGTTTTTCTCGAATCCGTAGGCAAACGGTTCCACCTCTCGCAGAATCTGCCCCCTTGCTAGCCCTCTAGCGAGCCTGGGACGGCCGCTCTGTCTACAAAACACTCCGCCAGATCCAGCAGTAAAATCGACAGCAATTTCCCTGATATCATTTAGACAACAACTTGGCTCGCTAATTGCGAATCACTCCAGCTACTAAAATTATTAATCTATAAATCAATGACTTATAGAAATGTTGCGCTAGCTTGGTGCAATTCTTGAGTAAATTGCTCAGGTATTGCACGGCATTGGTGCTCATTATTGAGAGAGTGTTTGTTTATGTTGTTTGGTCGAAAAGACAGAAAGCCTATCAAGATAGTAGAAAAACCTGTTAAGGAATGGAAGTACACCACCTGTGGTTATTGCTCGACTGGTTGCTCGATTGAAGTCGGTATCGATGAGGATGGAAAAGCGGTAGGAACCCGTGGTGATACCGGGGCAGATGTAAATCGTGGGAAGCTATGTATTAAAGGTATTTTTGAGCACCAACTATTTGATTCAGAGGGCCGCGGTGGTCAACCTCTGATGCGCGACAAATTCTATCAAGACTTTAAGCCTGCCAGCTGGGACCAAGCGCTCGATAAGACGGCCGCTGAATTCAAGCGAATCCAGGAAAAGTACGGCAAAGATTCTGTCGCTGTCGTCTCGACTGGGCAGATCTTCACTGAAGAATTTTATACTTTGGGTAAATTGGTGCGAGGTTGTATTGGTACCAATCATTATGATGGTAATACGACGCTTTGCATGGCTTCTGCCGTTTCAGGCTATAAGCGCTCTTTTGGTTCTGACGGACCTCCTGGTTGTTATGAGGACTTTGAGCATACGGAGTGCTTAATTGCCTGGGGCTCAAACCTGCCTGAGCAACACCCGATTATCTATTGGCGACTTAAAGAGGCCTTAGAGAAGCGAAAATTCCCGGTAATTGTTGTTGACCCTCGTGTAACCATGTTGGCGCAATTTGCTGATATTCACTTACCCATCACGCCTGGCACCGATGTGGTGCTCCAGAATAGTTTGATGCATGTGATTTTAGCTGAAGGTCTTGAAGACCGAGACTACATCAATGCAAATACCCAGGGCATAGAAGAAGTTGAAGCACTGGTTAAGGACTACGACCCGGTCAGTGCTTCAAAAATATGTGGTATTGATGAAGATACGATTCGTAATGTCGCGCGCTTGTATGCGAAAGCCGGTGCTGCAATGAGTATTTGGACGATGGGGATTAACCAGAGCACTCATGGTTCAGACGGCGTTGTCGGCATCAATAACTTGAACCTGATTACCGGAAATATCGGTAAGCCAGGTGGTACCAGCTTGTCTATTACAGGTCAGTGTAATGCTATGGGGACGCGTGAATGGTCTTCTTGTTCTGGCTTACCAGGCTACAGGGCTTTGGAAAATGAAGAGCATCGCCAGGAAATTGCTGATTTTTGGGGCATTGATGCTGACTTCTTTCCGACTAAGCGTGGGATGCAACAAACCGATATCTTCCCGGCAATTGAAACCGGCCAGATTAAATCCTTGTGGTTGATCGCGACTAACCCCATGACCTCGATGCCGCAAACTTCTCGAATTCGTAAGACGCTTGAGAAACTGGAGTTCTTGGTTGTTCAGGATAGTTACCGTGACGTTGAAACCAATCAATATTCTCATGTCTATCTTCCGGGTTCGGTTTGGGCAGAGAAGGAAGGTTGCTTCACTAATACAGAGCGACGTGTAAACCTCGTGCGTAAAGTGGTGGAGCCTTATGCCAACTCTAAGCCGGATTTCTGGATCTTTAACGAAATGGTCAAGCGTTTTGAGAATGGCCAGAAGATTAACTTCCCTGATACCACGGCAGAGGCCTTTGAAGAAATGCGCCAGCTATCGAAAGGTGATGGCAGAACCTTAGATATTTCAGGTATGACGCATGAAATACTGGAAGAAGCCAGAGGGATTCATTGGCCTTATCGCGAAGGAAATGACAGTGGCAAGGGCGACCCTCGTTTGTATACGGACGGTAAGTTCCAGACTAAGAGCAAGAAGGCGAACCTGATTCCTTTGCCGTATATCGAGAATAATGAAACACCTTGCGACAAGTACCCCTTCTGGATGAATAGTGGCCGGGTAGTGGAGCACTTCCATACCCGAACTAAGACCGGGAAGTTGGGTAACCTGAATAAGTTCAGCCCAACCCCCTACATGGAAATGAACCCTGACGCAGCTGCAGAGTTAGGCGTAGCGCATCAATCGTATGTGAGAATTGTTTCGCGCCGCGGTGATGCCGTGGTGATGGTACAGCTAACGCAGAGAGTTCCTAGAAATATGGTTTTCATTCCTTTTCACTTTCATGATTGTGTTAATCGTGTCTCGCTTGGTTTGCTTGACCCACACTCAAGGCAACCTGCCTTTAAGCAGTGTGCGATCAAGATAGAACCGGTCGACCAGTCGGTGGCTGGTCAATTAAATGCTGAGCGAAGAGGATATTAATATGCTGAATTTATTAGTAAAAGTTCGTGACCGCTTGGACCAGATCGGTGTGCCGAACGAAGAAAAGAACACCAACGAAAGACCGACTTTTACCTTCAGGGATAACGAGCAAGGCTATGCAAAGCTGTATGATCCTAAGGTGAAGAAGAACGAAAGCGAAGAAAACCGCTATGGGCAGAAGATTGACTTATTGGATCTGACCGAAGGCGCGTTCGAGCAGGGGCGATCGATGCAGATCAATGAAAACCCCTCTGTAGGTTGCAACCCTAATCGAAACAAGCAGCACGGATTTCACTTTACCGCTGACAACTGTATCGGTTGCCATGCCTGCGAAGCCGCTTGTAGTGAAAAGAATGAAAATCCGGCTCACTTGGCTTTCCGCTCGGTTGGTTATGTAGAAGGGGGTTCCTACCCTGACTATAAGCGCATGAACATATCAATGGCGTGTAACCATTGTGACGACCCGGTTTGTTTGAAGGGCTGTCCAACAAAGGCTTATACCAAGCATACTGAATATGGTGCGGTACTCCAGGATCCTGATACCTGCTTTGGTTGTGGTTACTGTACTTGGGTTTGTCCTTATAACGCACCACAGCTTGACCCGGTTAAAGGTCAGGTATCGAAGTGTAATATGTGTGTTGACCGCTTAGAAGTAGGCTTGAAGCCAGCCTGTGTTTCGGCCTGTTTGGGTAATGCATTGAACTTTGGTGTTATTGAAGATACGCCAGAAAATAGAGAGCAGACTGAGGCGAGTATCCCTGGCTTCCCTGACCCATCAATTACGCAACCTAATATTCGTTTCCAGCAGATCAAAACTCTACCGGAAGAGATGACGCGAACAGATGTTCAGCCTCTTAAGTACCATAAGCAAGAAGATGGAAGTTATCGTTCAGTTGTAAATGAGAAAGCAGGTAAAGAGCGATCTTGGAATTTGAAGCGTCTAAGTTCGCGAGAAAATCCTTTGGTTATGTTCACCTTGTCGACTCAAGCAGTGATCGGTGCCTTTATGATTTTGCTGTTGGGGCCGTCTATCTTCCCTGAAGCCTTTGCATTTTTAGATCAAAGTGCGATGAAGTATCCATTATTGGGTGCGATGATTTTTGTTCAGGCTTTGGGTTTATTCCTTTCTACGCTGCACCTGGGTAAGCCTTTGCGTTTCTACCGTGGGTTTAATAACTTGCGTTGGTCACCACTTAGTCGGGAAGCCTTGGGTATCGCCATGTTCTTCGCGGGCCTATGTGGCTATACCGTGTTGTCTGCGATCAATGAATGGTTGCAGTTGGGTATCCTAGATTTGCTGATATCTATTGCGGGTGGTTTTGCGGTGATCTCTGCTTTGATAGGTTTGTACTTCATGCACTGTATCTATCGAATTAAAGCTCGCCCGTTCTGGAATCATTGGCAGGTATTGACCAGCTTCTTTGGCAGTATGTTTAGTGTCGGCGGAATTGTTTTTGCCGTGTTTGCTTGTATTGCTTATTCGCTTAAAGATTTAAGCTTTGCACCACTTCTGAGTGTCTTGTCTGGTCTTTATTGGCTTGCTGGTTGAGTCAATAGGTCTTGTTGCTCATGCTCGTTACCTGAATACTGAACAGGGAGAGGGCGCAGCAGCGCACTACATTCAGTGGACGACGTTTGGCAATACTTACTTGGCGAGAAACGTCAGCTTAGTGCTTGGCTTGCTTATCTCTGCAGTCTTCTTTATCTGGGCGCCTACCGGTATTTCAGCTGCACTGATTGGTATCGCTGCGGGGCTTGGCATGATCATTATGTTGTTAGTTGGTCGTGCACTCTTCTATATATTGGTTGTACCTACAACCATGCCAGGGGCTTTCTTCTGGAAGAACAAAGGGTTTGAAGAACATGCCAGAGACATTGGTTTGGCAGAAATGCCTCAGGTGGGTGTTGTACCTGACCTACACTAATCGCAGGTGACTAAAGAGAAGGCTGCTTTCGAAAGAAAGTGGCCTTATTGCCAATAGAATTTAGTGCGTGCTTAGTCATCAATGAGTAAAAGAGGCAGGATAAACGAAGAAGCTAAAGTGAATCAGGTTAATGCTAAAGTGAAGCAGGATAGCAAGTAGCAGAGAATTGCTTCGCTGGTAACTCCATGCGTAGAGTAAACCCGCGGCAAAGATTAGGCTGAGCCTCTCTATCGCCCCGGGCCCTGTATGGAAGTGAGCAAGAGTGAACAGAAGGGATGAGCCAATAATGGCGGCGCTGGCTGTAGACGATTTTAGGAATATAAAGCGCTGAATGATTAGCCTGAAGAACGCTTCTTCAGCGATGCAGGTCACAAACAGATTAATAAAAATAAAGGCGAAAGTCAGCTGGCCGAATTTAAAATCTGTATTGACGCCCAAAATGTAGCCGATCAGAAAAATCCCAAACATAGCGAAGCCGACCTTGGCGAATAGCTCGGGCTTTATGTTGGTTTCGTTCTTCAGGTTTGAAGGGCTCCTATTGCTGACCCAGTAGCGAAAGCAAAATAAGATGAATACTGCGCCCAAGGCTTTATCAAGGTGAGCACTTAGGGTGTAAGGAATGCTTGAGTTACCAAGTAAGGCCGGGCCGAAGACCGTGGTTTTAGTAAAGCCGGGAACAAGGTGTAAGGCTAGCATCAAGGGCACAAGGCTTAAAAATATCCAGGCGAAGGTTTTTATTGGTAAATGCTTTGATTGAACCTGACTAATGATCAGCGTGGCGAAAACAAGGAAAGCAGCAGTTCGCCAATCGATAACTTGTGTTTGCCAGCTTGTAATCAGCAAGATTACGAATAAGGGTA
>NZ_LWFZ01000640.1:0-22063 GCF_001635225.1 Oleiphilus sp. HI0086 | reverse complement strand
GACTTGATCAACCTTGTCTCAATGCTATTTGAATTTATTCTAGAGGATTATAATCTGGCTGCGCCGATACAAGTCCTCATTAGCCGCTTACAAATACCCATACTCAAAGTAGTCATTAAAGACAATAGTTTCTTCAGCTCTAGCAAACACCCTGCCCGCAAGCTCCTCAACTCGCTAGCTAAAGCAGGTATAGGCTGGAACGAAACACAAAACAAAGGCGATGCGCTTTACCAGGCAATTTTTGATACAGTTCAGAACATTCTTGATAACTTTACCGGCGATATCCAGCTTTTTGAAAAGCTATATGAAGAATTTAGTGCTTTTGTTAAAAAAGAAGAAAAGAAATCTAAGATTGTCGAGCAAAGAACAAAGGAATCTGAAATTGGCCAAATTAAGTCTCGCCAAGCTCAAAAATGTGTCGAAGATAAGCTAGATTCATTGCTAGATAGCTCTCAAATTTCTATTCCTGACTTAGTCCTTGAAACAATTCGCGGTGGCTGGAGTCGCGTTATGTTTCTAGCATACCTGAAAGACGAAGAAGAGCATCAGTGGGAACACAGCTGTAAAACAGCCGAGAACCTAATCTGGTGTTTGCAGCCGTTTGAAAAACCTAAAGATCGCCAGTACTGGATCGCCATTGCCCCTAAAGTATTAAAAGAGCTTAAGTCAGGTCTTGAAGAAGTTTCCTATAATACAGCCGATCTTGACCAGGCACTTGTCGAGATTCGCTCAACACTCACAAACACATTTAAGCAAAACTCATTTAACTTGAGTCATAATATTGTTCCTCCTGTAAATGAGGAGAACGAGCCAAAGGCTGAAACTGCAATTGAGCGCCAACAAGCATCGATAGACTCCAGTTTAAATAAATATATTGAGCAAATTGAGCAAATTGAAGTTGGCACTTGGTTTGAGTTTACAAACAACGATAGCAAACAGCGATGCAAGCTGTCAGCGGTCATCAATGATGCAGATAGCTATATTTTCGTCAATCGCATGGGGCTAAAGTCTTGTGAAAAAACCAAAACCGACCTGGCGAATGATCTAAAAAGGAAGCACACAATTGTTCTAGAGCAAGGACTGCTAATTGATAGAGCCATGAACGCACTAACCAGTAGCCTAAGCCAGAAAGCAAGTACACTCTAATTTGTGAATACCGAGAGCAACCAAAGTCTTCGGCTCAGCTTAGCGGCTTTCGCTGCCATTTTGATTCACACAATCTTGGCCCTATTGATCTACTGGCTCGACATATCATTCCTTGAAACCAAGGAAAAGACTATCCCCTTCAAGCTAGTATCTGCAGACAGAAGCTCGCAATTTTCAAGCTCATCACTTAGCGCCGAAGAAAACTCACGCGCAGCACAAGAATATTTAGCGACACTTAACCAATCGCAATTTAAAAGCGACACCCAAACTAAACGTGACTCCTCATCAAAAGGCAGCCTAAGTCCTAATCAAAATGCCGTGAAGAAGCTGTCGGACAAACACACTCGGCTAGACAGCCCTGCTTTTCGTGGATCTAATCCAAGCACGGCAATTCACGGATTACAAAATATTTTCAGCCGCGATAAGCAAAGCCTTAAACCCAGCCAGACAAAACAAGTCTCGAGCAAGGAACTTGAGCAACTCAGCGACTACGAGATTTTACTTTTGAGCGCACTCAGGAAGGACTCTCTATACGACCCTTTTCATGCGGTAATGAACACTCACAAACGTAAAGAAGTTGCCTATACAATAACGCTTCGCTTATTCCCCAATGGAGCAATAAAAAACGCTTTGATAAAAGAGCCTAGTGGAATTATGAAAATAGATGAATTAGCGTTACAAGCGGCTTATAGAGCGAGCCCTTTCCCAACGCCACCTCATGAAGATATTCAAAAAGGGTACAAATATGACATTCCTTTCATCATCTACCAAAACAAAAACATCAGTAAATAACTAGAACACAAAAAAAGAAGAAGAGAGCCGACCTTGAGACGAGATTAAAGTCGGCTAAAGTACAACTTATTCAGCGGAAGCAGCAGCGCTTACCATCTTTTTCAGCTCACCAGACTCGTACAGTTCGGTGACAATATCACAACCGCCTACAAGTTCACCTTTTATGTATAGCTGCGGGAATGTCGGCCAACTTGAGTAAACCTTAAGGTTCTCTCTCAACTCAGGGTGTTCTAAAATATTAATATAAGCAAATCGCTCCTCACAAGCCATCAGCGCCTGTGATGTTTTGGCAGAAAAGCCGCATTGTGGTTGCTGAGGCGAGCCTTTCATGTATAGCAGAATATCATTGCTTTCAAGTTGCTCTTTAATCGTATCCATTATTGACATCGGTATTTACCTGTAGAGTTAAATCTTTCGCCACCTAGTTTACTATCTTTTGATAAGACCAACCATATTAGTCAGGTATTTTTTCAGAGTTTCTCCCCCCAGGCTCCGCCACCAGGTGTGTTGATCGTTAAAACATCACCCGCCCCTACCTTAAACTCTGCCTTACCATCCAGCACCCTAGCATTAAGTACATTTTTACCTGGGCACCCTTCAGCACCACCTTCGAGTCCCCACGGAGCTTTCGAGCGACGCTCAGTTAACAAAGTGACCTGAGCCGCCTGCTTAAACAGGTAAGAGCGGATGACGCCATCTCCACCTGAATGCTCCCCTATGCCACCAGAGCCCGCCCTAATACCGTATTGCATAACCTGCATCGGATAATGAAGCTCCAGGCTCTCTATGGGCGTGTTAAGCGTATTCGTCATATGACACTGGCGCGCAGTAATACCTTCAAATAACTCACCTGCCCCTGCTCCACCAGCGATTGTCTCGTAATAGTTCCATGGCGTCGGAGCTGTCCCTCCCATCGCAACATTATTCATCGTTCCCTGTGAGGCGGCAGGCACTTTAAGTCCTATTTGATGCAATGCTCCAAGCACAACATCTACAACACGCATACTTGTTTCAACATTCCCTGCTGAAACGGCAGCTCCAGGTAGAGCATTTAGTAGCGAGCCACTGGGCGCAGAGATATTAATCAGTTTGAACACCCCATCACAATGAGGTACATATGCTGGCATTAGTGCTGCAAACACATAGTACACAGACGCAGCACATACACTAAGAGGGCAATTTAGATTCCCCTTAACCTGTGCTGATGTTCCGGTAAAATCCAGCGTAATTCCCTCACTATCGATAGACACTTCAACTTTAATTAGAATATTTTCAGTACCTACCCCGTCGCCATCAAGGTAATCTGAAAAACTAGCCCTCCCTTTCGGCAAACGCTCTAGGTAATTCGCTGCAAGCGTTTTACCATAGTCATTCAATTGCTCAATGCCTTGAACAAAACTCTGACGTGTCATCCGCGACTCAATAAACCACTGTTCCAGGCGCTCCAGACCTACAACGTTCGCACTGAGCTGTGCAATAAAATCTCCTGGCAAATCGTCGGCATTAGTGTTCTTTTCTATGCTTGATAATAATTCGAGACAAACCTTATTCAGTTTTCCTTGAGAATATAGTTTTTGGGGAGAAATAATTACGCCTTCATCTTCCAAGCTTGTTGAAAGCGGCATTGAGCCAGGAGAATCACAACCGATATTGGCATGATGCGCACGATTCGCAACAAAGCCACTTAGCTCTTCACCAACAAAGAATGGTGCAATCAATGTTACATCAGGAAGATGAGTCCCACCCTTAAAAGGATCATTTAAAACCAGAACATCGCCTTGCTTCCAATCAAACTCAGAAACTATTCGGGTCATTGCATAAGCCATGCTACCGAGATGAACAGGAATATGCGCAGCTTGGGCCACGATTTTTCCATCACAATCAAAAAAAGCGCAGGAATAGTCAAGACGGTCTTTTATATTTGGAGAAAAAGCACTTCTTTGCAAAACCAGGCCCATTTCTTCACATATCGACTTTATTTGACCCGAAAACACCGCTAATTCAACCGCATTAAGCACAATAAAAACTCTCAATTCGTCACAAGATTTGAATATGGTAACCAGAATACATCAACTACATTTTCCAAGGATCAAGTATCACCAGATACATCTTGATCGCAGGCTAAAAATTGAAGCCCAAAAACAATTGATTACCATGAAAGATCAAGCTAACATATTATCTTTATACAGGCAGCATTTAGCTGCCTTTTTGCGTTAATAAGAGACTGAAATGAACAACGATCAACCGCTGATGAGCACTTATGGCAGACTACCTGTTGCTTTTGAAAATGGTGACGGCGCCTGGCTATACGACACTGACGGAAACAAATACTTTGATACCTTTTTTGGTATAGCTGTTTGCGGCCTTGGCCATTCACACCCCGCAGTTACCAAAGCAATCAAAGATCAGGCCGGCCGCCTACTCCACTGTTCAAATCTTTATCACACGCCTTTACAAGTCAAACTTGCACAGACCTTATGCCAAATATCAGGTATGGAAAAAGTTTTCTTTTCCAACTCAGGTGCTGAAGCGAATGAAGCCGCTATTAAGCTAGCCAGAAAGTATGGGCATGACAAGGGTATACAGACTCCCACGATTATCGTCATGGATCAATCTTTCCACGGCAGGACTATGGCGACCTTGACCGCGACAGGAAACCGAAAAGCACAAGCGGGCTTCGAGCCTTTACTAGGCGGCTTTGTTAGAGCACCATTCAATGACGTTAAAGCTGTTGAAGCGATTGCCAAATCGAACCCTAATGTTGTCGCAATTCTAGTCGAGCCCATTCAAGGTGAAGGAGGTCTCTCAATCGCTGAGGACGGTTACCTAAAATCTTTGCGTCAGATCTGCGATGAGAATGACTGGCTATTGATGTTAGACGAAGTTCAAACAGGTAACGGCAGAACGGGTAATTATTTTGCTTATCAAGGGTATGATGTAACACCTGACGTTGTGACAACTGCAAAAGGCATCGCCAATGGCTACCCTATTGGTGCATGCATGGCAAAAGGCAGCGCAGCCGATGTTCTTACTCCCGGCACTCACGGTTCTACCTTCGGCGGAAACCCTCTTGGCTGTGCAGCTGCACTAGCGACAATCAATGAAATTACAAGCCATAAGCTTTGTGATAGAGCATCTGTTCTCGGAGAACGCATTCTTAAAGAACTTGAGAATGAACTTTTGGCAGCTAACTACGTTGCTGATATTCGCGGCAGGGGCTTAATGATCGGCATTGAACTGACCGAACCTTGCCTAGAGCTCGTTCCACTAGCCAAGGCAAAAGGCTTACTATTGAACGTCACTTCCGAAAAAGTGATTCGACTTCTACCGGCACTGAATATGAGTGACGACGAGTGTGAATTCTTAATTGACGCCGTCGTACAAATCATTCGCCTATATTCTGCCGACGATCGCAGCAGGCCCCGCTCTTAACTGGGCAGGAAACACTCTACCTCCACGATCAAATCGTTTATTTATTGAGAGACAAATGGCACTAAGACACTTCTTAACCTTAAATGACCTTTCCAGCCAAGAGCTTAAGCAAGTTATTGAGCGAGCTATCACACTTAAAACCGAGCATAAGCAAGGTAATATCTATGAGCCTCTCAAAAATCGCGTTTTAGCACTAATCTTCGAGAAGTCTTCTACCCGAACTCGTGTTTCTTTCGAGTCTGGCATGGCTCAATTTGGTGGTTCATCTCTATTTTTGTCTCCTCGGGATACGCAATTGGGTCGTGGAGAACCGGTTGAAGATAGTGCTAGGGTACTATCACGTATGGTTGATGCAATTACTATTCGAACCTTCGAACATGAGAAACTGGCATTATTTGCACGACACTCCTCGGTGCCAGTCATTAACGCCCTTACAGATGACTTCCACCCCTGCCAATTACTTGCCGATATGCAAACCTATCACGAACATAGAGGCTCAATCGAAGGCAAAAAAGTCGTATGGGTCGGTGATGGTAATAATATGTGCCATTCTTTCATTAACGCTGCAGCACTACTTAACTTCGAGTTGGTCATCTCATCACCCGTCGGCTACGACCCAAATAACGAGTTGCTCAAAAAGAATCAAAAACATGCTCATATTGTACGAAACCCAATTGCCGCCGTCAAAAATGCCGACTTAGTTGTAACTGATGTCTGGGCATCAATGGGGCAAGAAGAAGAGCAAAAAGAGCGCATCAACAAGTTTAAAGACTATCAAGTTAGCCCGGAACTAATGAGCGTAGCGAACTCTGATGCCCTATTCATGCATTGCCTGCCTGCACATCGTGGAGAAGAAATTAGTCACGACATGCTGGATCACCCCAGCTCAGTCGTTTGGGATGAAGCAGAAAATAGATTACATTCTCAAAAGGCACTTCTTGAGTTTTTATTGTGTAATGCTTAAGTAAACATAAGAAAGGATTTAGTAGCACGTGTCTTCACCAACAAAGATGAGCAATATACTCGAAGTTAACGATGTACAGTGCAACTATGAAAACCTAATCGTCATTAAAGACCTTTCTTTTAAGCTGGTCAGAGGTGATATAGCTTGTTTACTTGGGCCAAGTGGGTGTGGCAAAAGCACCATTCTCCGCGCTATCGCCGGCTTTGAGAATCTTGAAGCCGGCACAATCAATTTGAACGGCTTAACTATATCCAGTACCAACAAGGTACAAGCCCCCGAGAAAAGACGGATTGGCATGGTATTTCAAGACTATGCCCTCTTCCCCCACCTTAGCGTCAGCCAAAATATCGCTTTCGGCCTCACAGGCATTAAGGACAAAACCGAAAAGTCAGCTCATATTGAAAAGTTAATTCACTTAGTCGACCTAGATGGCTATCAAAACAGCTTTCCACATGAACTGTCTGGCGGGCAACAACAACGAGTAGCGCTAGCACGAGCTTTAGCGCCTGAACCCGAACTTATCCTACTAGATGAACCTTTTTCAAATCTTGATGCTGAGCTACGCAACCGTCTAAGCATTGATATCAGGAACATTCTTAAGACTTTAGGAATCAGTGCAATATTAGTGACTCATGATCAGAAAGAAGCATTCGCTATGTGTGACTATATTGGCGTTATTGATCAAGGAAAAGTTCAACAATGGGGAAAACCCTACGAGCTATATCACGAACCCGTAAATCCTTTTGTCGCTAGGTTTATTGGACACGGCACCTTTATCAAAGGTGAAACCTTAACACCCGATACCTTCTCAAGTGAGGTCGGTGTGATTCAAGGCAATCGTGCTTATAACTGGCCAGAAAAAACCAGGATTGAAATACTAATTCGTCCCGACGATGTAATTTATAAACCAGGAGCAAACCTGAATGCCGTCGTCAGCTCGAAAATTTTTGCAGGCACCTCAACCCAATACCAATTAAAGCTTGCCTCTGATACGGCTCTCGATGTCATCTTCCCTAGCCACCAGGATTTTAATATCGGAGAAACCATTAATATCGCAATCGACGCAGAGCACCTGATTGCATATGAAGTATCAACCTAAACTAAATTGGCTTTAGTTGGCGCTGCAATGCTGTGACTCCTCAGCAGTGCGCTCAAAAAACTCAGCGTAAGTCTCAAGTAGTTCAGGCTTCTCCCAATGCAAAAAGTGCCCCACCCCTTTGACTAGCTGAAACTCTCCATTCGCCAGCATTTTAGTAGCTTTACGCGTGTCAAAGAGGTCCATAATGGTATCGAACTGCCCCATAACAACTAGCACGGGAATCGCAATCGAGCTCAACTCAATATGCTGCTTAAGATCCCCCATCTGAGTAACCGACCGACTATGCTCATAAAATGATGCATACTGCTCCTCACTCATATCATTAAACTGGCTAATAATTTGGCGCTTTAAATGCTCAGGAATAAGTTGGCCAAACTTCTCTATCATCAATGGCGCAATTTCAGCGCCACGCCCCTGCTCAATATAAGACTGAACTTGATCTATAATTACCTGAAGGACTGAATTTGCACGCGTGCCAAAACTGCCAAGAACAGCCCGATTAAACAAATCCGGATAACGATCCAAATAAGAAGCCGCAACAATTGAGCCCCAAGAGCCGCCAACTAAATATCGACTAGAGTACTTTTGCGCATCAATTCTGACTAATAACTCATGCAAGGCATCCACTTGCTCTTCAAGCGATACCCCCATGCAACCGTAGTTAATTTTTGCACGCCCTTGCCCAGGCAAGTCAAATACCAGGATGCTGTATTCAGTTTGAAAACGAGAGACAAAACTGCGCCATGCAGACATGGTTTGTTTTGCACCGCCAATGCATACCATTAACTTATCTGAAGAGCCATATAGCCTATACGGAATTTCAAATCGTGAGACCTCAAGTTTCCCTGCGATTTTATTCACACAAGCCTCCTTCCACCTAATGTCACTGAGCGAGCAGTTAAGGGTGATAGAAATCAGAGCAGATAACAAGTTAATTGGGTAAGATTTGTGAAAGTATGCCTTAAAAGATCAAAATCTTAATTCAGGCCTTTAGTTAACATCGCCTGATCTACAACAGATTGCCCCCCTAACCAGATCGCACGTAAAGCACGAGAGAGGGCTGTATTCGAAAATGAGGAAACACGCACGTTATTGTAATAAAAACTCACCTTCCCCTCTGGCTTAAAGAATATTTTGAGAGAGTCTCCCTCTTTTACATCTGTATTGATACTGGACACCAGCTTAGTTATTTCTTGAGAAAGCGCCTGAAAGTCGTGATTTGAAAGATTTTTCTCAAGCCCTTCTGACAAAGCATTGTGAACCTTCTCTTTAGGCAAATCTCTTTCATAATTCAGAGTTAGAAGCTCTGCATAATTACTCTTGTTAGACTGGGAAACACTTCGGTAATAAGCGACATCATAGACATCAAAAAATAGGAATGACCGTTCCGCTTCTCCTATCAATACGAATGTATAGGTCTGCTGCATATGCGCTAGATAGCTTATTACGGGAAAACCCAAAGTGCTTGACGCTTCATGTTTCGATTCCGGCCCGGCAAAACTAAGCATAACAGGAACAAAACAGAACAAAGCTATCAAGCTTTTTGAAACCTTACCCAAGCGCCAGCTCCTTGGTTATCTTTGATAAGGCATCCATTGGGTCATCAGCTTGAGTAATTGGCCTACCTATCACCAAATAGTCTGAGCCAGCCTGAACAGCTTCATACGGTGTCATAATCCGCTTCTGATCCCCCACTGAAGCAAATGCAGGCCTTATTCCCGGGGTCACCAACTTAAAGTCAGCCCCTAAGTTAGCCTTTAACTCAGCTACCTCGTGTGAAGAACACACTACGCCATCCATTCCTACATCTCTACTGAGCTCGGCCAATCGATTTACCTGCTGTTGCGCTGACACCTCCAAACCAAGCTCATGAAGGTCTGCGTCTTGCATGCTAGTCAACACCGTAACAGCAATCAACAAGGGCTTTTTCTGATAGCTAGTTAACTTGGAAACGCAGGCTTCCATCATCTGCCGTCCACCAGATGCATGAACATTTACCATCCAGACACCAAGGTCTGCAGCCACAGCAACTGCATTAGCTGTCGTATTTGGAATATCGTGAAATTTTAGATCGAGAAACACCTCAAAACCAAGACCATGCAGGGACTCCAATATCTGAGGTCCACAACGTGTATATAGTTCCTTCCCGACCTTTACCCGGCAGTATGAGGGGTCTAGAGACTCAGCCATTTTTATTGCACTTGCCGAGTCAGGGTAATCAAGCGCAACTATTAGTGGTGATTTTTGTTCTACCGAAGACATGTCTGTACCTTGCATATAAATCCTTACAATTCCGAAATCGTTTAATTCACGACCTTTTTTTCATACTCTAATACCGGTTTAATCGTCTGCCAGCTCTTACAACTAGGACAATTCCAGTGCAGCTGCCCACCGTTAAATCCACACTGAGAACAGCGGTATTTCTCTTTCTTATCACTCTCACGGGATATAATTCTAATCAATTGGCGAGCCAACTTCGGGTGAATGTCATCAGACATGCCCTCCATACTAAATAAATAGTTTAATGCTCGAAGACTTGGCAAACTGGAAAGCTGGTCAAGCAGGAATTCAAATGCTTCATCCTTACGCCCCTGAGCTTCCATTGAAGCAACGACTGCCAACATCACTGGCATCTGCCCTGTATCTTCGTAAAGGTTTTTAAGATACGCCTGATGCTGATCAAAAGATTCTGTCTTGACGGTGCACTCTAACAAAAGAGGCAAAGCTAAAATGATGTCTTCAGGAGCTATTTCTGCAACTTGCTTTAAGAAACGAATAGCTTCTCCATACCTCTCATCCTGTTGAGCAAGCGCAGCCTGTCCAAGCAAAGCCCTGACACACAATTTATTAACTCCCAAAGCCTGCTTAAATAAATTGATTGCTTCCCTTTGCTGGTTACTTTTTAGCTTTTCCTCAGCAAGCTCACAATAGTACTGAGACAGTCGAATCTTTATTTCGGGATGACGCCTTAAATCAATCTCTTTAGCAATGACCAATGCGCCTGACCAGTCTTTTTCACGCTCACAGATATCAAGTAATAAAACCTGACTACGATAGGAGTATCTTTTAGATTGTGTTAATTGTAACAATAAAGACTCTGCTCTATCGAAAAGGCCTGCAGCTTTATAGTCTTTTGCTAGCTCAAATATCACAGCATCACTGGCTTCATTTGAGATTTCTGGGTGAGCCATTAGATTCTGGTGAATTAGTATAGCTTTCTCTACCTCACCTTGTTTTCTAAAGTGCGTACCGATAGAGATGTGTGTTTGAAGAGTTTCTTCGGATACTTCCAGGGAGTTAATCAATCGATCTATAGCATCATCGGAATAACTATCAAAAAGCAGCTGGAGTCGGTGCTTTTCACCGACCTTTGTTTGGCTAGGTTCGCTAGTAGGAGACCTTTTCTGCTTAGCGCTATATCCGAACAACCAGCCTAAAGAAAGCGCTAAAAACAGAAAAACCCAGAGCTGCGCAGTTTCCATTTACTAGCCTTTTGAGGTCGCTCTTCTAAGTCTCGACAGTTTAGTTTCTGTTGTCTGGAGACGCTTATCTTTAATTTTTTTCGAACCAAAAAGGAAAATCTGAGTCGGTACAGAAAATAAGAAACCAAGAATGAGGCCAACAACCAAGCTGCCTAACACCCAAAACCCCACACTAAGAGAGGTGAACTCGACAAATAATAGATCCACAGCTACAAGCGCATCATTTCGTAAAACAAAAACAACACAAGCGAGTAGAATAACTACAAAAAGAAGAAATGAAAGAGCGAATAAAATACGTGCCATTAATAAAACCTGACTCAAATATTGAAACGTGCCTAGATCTTTACCATGTTAACACGCTGACTATATTAGAGGCGAATTTGATTAATAGCCTTCTTTTAGACTCTCATTTACACGATCTCTAAGCTCTTTACCTGGCTTAAAGTGAGGCACATGCTTTGCCTGAAGACTAACAGACTCACCTGTTTTCGGATTTCTACCCATCCTTGGTGCTCGATAGTGTAGAGAAAAACTACCAAACCCACGAATCTCAATACGCTGCCCTGACGACAAGGTATCAGACATAAGATCAATAAGTGTTTTTATCGCCAGCTCAACATCTTTGACTGACAACTGCGTTTGCTTCGCAGCAATAATTTCAACTAATTCGGACTTTGTCATTAACTGTTCGATCCCTAAAAGACTCAACAATAACGTTGCTTTTTTTCAGTGTAGACAAAGAAACCAAAAAAACAAAAAAAACGGGCCTATAGCCCGTTTTTTTTGATTATATTACAACCAGTTAGTTGTATTGATGAAAGCGCATTACTTGTTTTGCATTTGCTCTTTAATCAAATCACCGATTGTAGTTGGTCCAGCAGACTCAACTTGCTTCTCACGAACTTCTTTCATCGCCTGCTTTTCGTCATCGATATCTTTAGACTTAACAGACAAATTAATTACGCGATTCTTACGATCAATATTGATGATCTTAGCTTCTACTTCATCGCCTTCTTTAAGCTGAGTAGTTAGATCTTCAACACGATCCTGACTCATTTCAGAAGCTTTCAAAGTCGCTTCAACATCTTCGCCAAGTTCTACAATAGCTGCTTTCGCATCTACTGACTTAACAGTACCTGTAACGATAGTACCTTTATCGTTAACCTGCACGTATTCAGCAAATGGGTCGCGCTCAAGCTGCTTGATACCTAAAGAGATACGCTCACGCTCTGGATCAACAGAAAGAATCACAGTTTCAATCTCGTCGCCTTTCTTGTACTTACGAACAGCTTCTTCGCCAGTTTCGTGCCAAGAAATATCAGACAAGTGAACTAGACCGTCAATGCCGCCATCCAAACCAATGAAGATGCCGAAGTCAGTGATAGATTTGATCTTACCGCTAACTTTATCTTCTTTGTTGAACTTGCTTGAGAACTCTTCCCAAGGATTAGCGTGACACTGCTTAATACCTAGAGAAATACGACGACGCTCTTCATCGATATCAAGAACCATTACTTCAACTTCATCACCTAACTGAACAACCTTAGATGGGTGAATGTTCTTGTTAGTCCAATCCATTTCAGAAACGTGAACAAGACCTTCAACGCCTTCTTCAATTTCTGCGAAACAACCGTAGTCAGTTAGGTTAGTTACGCGCGCAGTTACACGAGTATTCTCTGGGTAACGCTCTTTGATCTGTACCCATGGATCTTCACCTAGCTGCTTAAGGCCTAGTGAAACACGGTTACGCTCACGATCAAACTTCAATACTTTAACATTGATCTCGTCACCAACATTTACGATTTCACTTGGATGCTTAATACGCTTCCAAGCCATATCTGTAATGTGTAGAAGACCGTCAACACCACCTAAGTCAACGAAAGCACCGTAGTCAGTAAGGTTCTTAACGATACCCTTGGCTTCCATACCTTCAGCCATTGACTCAAGCAATGCTTCACGTTCTGCACTATTTTCAGCTTCAAGCACTGAACGACGAGAAACAACAACGTTGTTACGCTTCTGATCTAGCTTGATAACTTTAAATTCTAATTCTTTACCTTCAAGGTGTAGCGTGTCACGTACTGGACGAACATCAACCAATGAACCAGGAAGGAAGGCACGGATAGTTTTCAGCTCAACAGTGAAACCACCTTTAACCTTACCGTTAATCACACCTTTAACGATTTCTTCAGCTTCAAATGCTTTCTCAAGCTCTTTCCAAGCTTCAGCACGCTTAGCCTTCTCACGAGATAGGCGTGTTTCACCGAAGCCATCTTCAACAGCATCTAGTGCAACATCAACAGAGTCACCGATCTTTAATTCGACTTCACCGCTCTCGTTAACAAATTGAGATAGAGGTATAACACCTTCTGACTTTAGGCCAGCGTTTACTGTAACCCAGTCGCTATCAATATCTACTACAACACCCGCAATAATTGCTCCCGGGGTCATATCGATTTCATTTAGACTCTCTTCAAATAACTCTGCAAAGCTCTCGCTCATTACAATTCCTGTGTGATTAAATTCTCCGTACCACCAGCATGTACGGTTTATTTATTGAAATGGGTTTTGCATTGCTGGCCAACGTTAACCAAAACCCAAAAGTTTAGAAGTCGTATTTATTAAGATTTCCGCTCAATAAAATTAACAACTTCCTTTAAAACTTCTTCGATAGAAAGCCCTGTAGTATCAACATGATACGCATCTTCAGCGGCTTTGAGCGGAGCATTTTTTCGCCCCATGTCTCGGGCGTCTCGCTCTTCTATCTCCTTTAAAAGGGGCGCGATTTTAACATCTTCCCCCTTCGCCTTCAACTGCTTAAAGCGTCTATCCGCCCTAGCTTCTGCGCTCGCTGTCATAAATACCTTATATTCTGCCTCTGGAAACACCACTGTCCCCATATCTCGACCATCAGCAACCAAGCCAGGCTCGACTGCAAAGTTTCTTTGCCTTTGCAATAATGCTGCGCGAACAGATGCCAAAGGCGCTATCTTTGACGCATCATTACCCACAGTTTCTGTACGAATATCATTCGTCACATCCTGACCACCAAGTAATACTCTGACAGGCTCACCGTACTCAGATGGAACGAATTCAACATCTAACTTCTCAGCGACTTCAGCCAAAGCCTCTTCGTTATCGAAAGCAACCCCCAACCTAGTAGCAGCCAGCGCGGTAAGACGATAAAGCGCCCCGCTATCAAGCAAAGACCAGCCCAAATGCTTCGCCACGAGCTGAGCAATACTCCCCTTACCCGCGCCGCTGGGACCATCTATCGTTAATACTTTGCATGTCATTCAACTATCTCCAATTTTTTGAATGTCACGAAATTTTTCAGCACCATTCTTTACTACAACTCGTTTTACTCGGAATCGTCTTCAACGCTAATATTCAGACCCACTTCACTAGCCAACTCAACAAAATTTGGAAATGACGTCGCAACATTAGCACAATCCCTAATCACGATTTCACCCTTCGCTCTTAATGAAGCGACAGCGAAAGACATCGCTATTCTATGATCGCCATGACTATGAACTGTACCGCCTTGAATCTCAGAATTCTTGATCACTATACCGTCGTGCTTAACATCCGTTCTAACACCCAGCTGCGCCAAACCATCAGCCATCACTTGTATACGGTCGCTTTCCTTAACACGAAGCTCTTCAGCGCCACTTAAGACCGTCTCTCCCTCAGCACAAACCGCAGCAATAAACAAAACAGGAAACTCATCGATCGCAAGCGGAACCTGATCCTCTGGAATTTTAATTCCTTTAAGAGGTGCATGCTTAACACGAATGTCGCCTACAGGCTCACCACCTACGACAGACTCATTCATTACCTCTATATCAGCACCCATCTGGCGTAAAATGTTGATAATACCAACACGCGTAGGGTTTAGGCCTACGTGCTTGAGTGTCAAATCAGCGCCTGGGCAGATAGATGCAGCAACCATAAAGAAAGCTGCAGAGGAAATATCCGCAGGCACATCAATAGACCCGCCTTTCAGAGAACCACCTCCAGCCAAAGTAGCAACTGCACCCTCTCGCTTTACCGGATAACCAAAACCATTAAGCATACGCTCTGTATGGTCTCGAGTCGGCGCTGGCTCCTGAACCTGTGTTTCGCCATCAGCGTATAAGCCCGCCAATAACAAACAAGACTTTACTTGCGCACTGGCCATTGGCATATCATAACGAATACCTGCCAGAGTTTGAGAACCACTAATTTTTAGAGGCGGACGTCCACCTTCCGCAGACTCAATTTTCGCACCCATTTGACGTAATGGGCCAGCAACTCGCTCCATTGGCCGCTTAGATAAAGACTCATCACCCGTCAATTCCGTATCAAATTTTTGCCCGGCAAGTAGACCGGCAAATAAACGCATACCAGTTCCTGAGTTACCAAGGTAAAGTGGCCCAGGAGGCGCTTGAAGACCATGCAGACCAACACCATGAATCTTAACTCGCCCTTCTTCTGGCCCCTCAATTACAACCCCCATATCCCTAAAGGCCTGAAGTGTCGCCAGACTATCTTCGCCCTCAAGAAACCCTTCAACTTCCGTCACTCCTTCTGCAAGAGCGCCTAACATTATTGAACGATGGGAAATCGATTTATCGCCCGCTACTCGGATATTTCCGCGAACTTCACCGCCAGGTGCCATTTTGAACGTTACATTTTTAGTATTCATAGTATCGGTATACGACTGTCCGTTTAGTATTTTTGAAAAGTGCTCTCTCGCAGACTTAGCTCGCGTAAAAACGCCTAACAAGTGCTGACTATCGCCTTGCTCGACACTGGTTCTCAAGGAAGCAAGGTCTGAAGTAAAGTGATCTAAAACCTTAAGTAAGGCATCTTTATTGGCAAGAAAAATGTCATGCCACATCAAAGGATCACTTGCGGCAATACGAGTAAAATCTCTAAAGCCTCCCGCTGCATAACGGAAGATCTCTTGGTTCTGCTCCTCACCGGCAAGCGTATCGACCAACGAAAAGGCTAACAAATGTGGCAAATGGCTAGTCGCAGCAAGGACTTCATCATGCTTCTCAATCGACATTTCAAGCACGGTCGCACCGGCCATACGCCACATAGACCGAACCAGGGACAAAGCAAGATGGTTAGTATTTTTTAAGGGTGTCAATATGACTTTATGGCGCTGATATAAATTTTCATCAGCAGCCATGACTCCACTGCGTTCCGAGCCCGCTATTGGGTGCCCCGGAACGACAAACGAAGGTACCTCACCATAGACTGCTTCAACAGCCTCAAGAAAGCATTTTTTTACGCTACCAACATCGGTAACAACAGCCCCCTCTTTCAATGACACCTTTACTTCACTTAAGACATCTTCAAATGCCTTTACAGGAACCGCCAGCACAACCAAGTCAGCACCTTTCACTGCCGCAGCGATAGATTCAGCAGCCTCATCGATAACTCCTAACTCAACACCAAGCTTAGCCTCACTATGATTTAAGGAGTAACCGCAAGTGTGTGCTGCAAAACCTTCAGTTCTCGCGGCCTTAGCCAAGGAGCCACCAATCAACCCAACACCAATTACAGCCAACCTTGCAATGCGCGAGCTCACAAGCATCCTTCCTCTCGTAAAGAGTCGAGTGCTTTAATAAACTTTGAATTCTCCTGCTCCAAACCAATAGATACACGAAGGAACGAGTTCATACCGTAATTCGCTACAGGGCGCACAATCACACCAAGCTTCAACAAGCGCTGATAAATTTCCATAGCATCAACACCCGTATCAAAGGTAATAAAGTTACCTTTTGACGGAATAAATTCTAGCCCGAGATGCTCAAGAGCAAGCGCCATCTGACACATCCCTTGAGCATTACACTCAACACTAGCCTTTAGGTAGGCATCATCTCTTAAAACAGCAGCTGCTGCGGCTAATGCTAAAGAATTGACATTAAACGGGTGCCGTACACGATTAAGGATATTCGCGATACCCGGATGAGAGACAGCATAGCCCACACGCAAAGAAGCCAACCCCCAAGCTTTGGAAAAGGTTCTAGTAACAATCAGATTTGTGTGCTTTTCGACAAGACCGATACCATCCGGAAAGTCTTCATCGGAAATGTATTCACAATAAGCTTCATCCAAAACAACAATCACTCGTTCCGGCACCTTGGCTAGAAACTCAAGCAAAAGATCTTTATTGATCGATGTCCCCGTTGGGTTATTCGGGTTAGCAATAAATATTAGTTTGGTTTTCTCAGAAATTCGCTCATACATTGCATCAAGGTCATGACCCCAATCTTTTGAGGGAGCTACAACAGCTTTAGCACCTACAGCCTGACAGGATATCGCATAAACTGCGAAGGCATATTCAGAGAAAATTACTTCAGAATCTCGATCAGAAAAACAACGAGTAATAATATCCAACAAGTCATTTGAGCCGTTGCCAAGCGTCATGCTCTCAAGGCTGATGTCATGCCCTTGAAATGACAGATACTCTTTTAAGGCATACTTTAGTTTATAGCCATTGCCATCAGGGTAACGACTTCCCTCAGCGAGCTCAGCTGAAATGGCTTGTTTTGCCAATTCACTCATACCCAGAGGATTTTCATTACTTGCCAGCTTTACAATATCGCTAATACCCAACTCTCGTTCTAGCTCGTCAATGGGTTTTCCGGGTTGATAAGGATGCAAAGCCTGGACAGGCGCTACAGCCAAACCTGAAAGCTGGTCAGATTTTTTCACTAGAGCACACCCACCGGATAAGAACCGAGATGTTTAATTTCTACCGCATCAGGAGAAACCTGCTGAACAACTTTCTGCACGCCTTCGTCATCGATATGACCTTCGAAATCAATAAAGAACACATAGGCCCAAGTACCGGAATTCGAAGGCCGAGTTTCCAGGCGGGTAAGGCTAATATCATTTTGATGGAAAGGCTCAAGGACGTGATATAGTGCCCCTGGTTTGTTCTTGGCCGACACCATAATAGAGGTCTTATCTTGACCGCTAGCAGGAACAACATCGCTACCGATAATCAAGAAGCGGGTCGTATTATCAGGCTGATCTTCAATATTCTCGACAAGTTTGAGTAAGCTATACTGCTCGGCTGCCATGTCACCAGCGATCGCAACAGCCCCTTCTTCTTTCATGCTGAGCTTTGCAGCCTCGGCATTACTACTAACAGCAACACGCTCAACTTGAGGGCAATTCGCATCCAACCATTTCCGGCACTGCGCCAAAGATTGCTGATGGGAATAGACTCGTTTGATATCAGAGGGTTTGATTTCATCATTCGATAGCAAGTGGTGATGAATTCTTAACTTCACTTCACCAGCAATGAATAAAGGTGAATTTACGAAACTATCCAAAGTATGATTAACAACGCCTTCCGTTGAGTTCTCAACTGGTACAACGCCATAGTTTGCCTGGCCAGACTCCACCTCTCGAAACACTTCATCAATTGCACTCATAGGCTGAGCATGAACAAAGTGTCCAAAATGTTTTAGGGCCGCTGCATGCGTATAAGTACCTTCCGGCCCTAAAAAAGCTACCTTCATTGGTTTTTCAAGGGCTAGACAACAGGACATTATCTCTCTGAAGAGCTTAGCAACATCTTCATCTGGCATAGGCCCCGTATTGCGTTCCATTACGGCCCGCAGGACCTGAGCCTCTCGCTCAGGGCGATAATACTGCACAAGCTCATTACCGGCAGCAGCCTGCTTCACCTCAGCAACACGCTGAGCACAAGCTGCGCGCTGGTTGATCAAAGACTGAATATTTTGATCAATCTCATCAATCTGAGCCCTTAGCTTTGCGAGCTCTGTTGCTTCATCTACCATTATATTTCCAGTTAGGCCTCAGGTGATTGATCTGAAGATTCATCTGATTCACTCGAAGCGCCTGCCTCAACAGTATCAGTTCCCTCTTCTATTTCTTGTTCATCAAGACTAGACTCATCAACACGCTCCACACCAACTAAATGCTCATTCTCTTGAGATAGCTTGATCAGCCTTACACCCTGAGTATTTCGACCGAGGATCGAAACTTCTTCTGTACGAGTTCTAACCAAAGTGCCTTTATCGGAAATAAGCATCAGCTCATCACCTTCCTTAACTTGAACCGCAGACACCAACAAACCATTTCGCTCGGAGCATTGCATTGCAATCACGCCTTGACCACCACGCCCGATTACTGAGAATTCATCCATGCGAGTACGCTTACCGTAACCATTTTCACTTGCAACCAATAACAGGCCTTCTTCTTCAGGAATAATCAAGGATACAACCTGATGCTCTTCAGCTATTTTAATACCGCGAACACCTCGAGCAGTTCGTCCCATCGCTCTTACATTTGACTCATGGAAGCGAATCATCTTACCCGAGTTACTCATCAACATAATGTCACGGTCACCATCAGTGATCGAGGCTCCGATCAACGTATCCCCGTCATCAAGAGCTAAAGCAATCAAACCAGAACTACGTGGGCGAGCAAAGTTTTCGAGCGGAGTTTTCTTAACCGTACCGTTAGCTGTAGCCATAAAGATAAAGTTATTTTCAGTGTACTCATGAACAGGCAAGAAAGTCGTTACGCGTTCGCCTTCATCCAATGGCAGAATATTCACCATTGGGCGACCACGAGAACCACGGCTGGCCTGCGGAATTTCGAACACTCTCAACCAGTAAACCTTACCTTTATTGGTAAAGCATAAAATCGTATCGTGGGAATTGGCCACGAGTAGTTTTTCGATAAAGTCTTCATCCTTCATCGACGTTGCAGACTTCCCTCGACCACCGCGACGCTGAGCCTGATAATCTTCAACAGGCTGAGTTTTTGCATAGCCTCCATGAGAAATAGTAACTACCAGGTCTTCTTCATTGATTAAATCTGCAACTGTCAAATCACGACGTGAAGAAATAATCTCACTACGGCGCTCATCTCCATACTCTTCAAGAACCGCTTCAAGCTCCTCACGAATAACCTGCATCAATTTAACCGGATCACTCAGAATCGCTAAAAACTCTCCGATTCGCTCTAGTATCTCACGATATTCGCCAATGAGTTTTTCCGTTTCCAAACCGGTCAAACGGTGCAAACGCATATTCAGAATTTCTTGAGCCTGAGTTGGCGATAAGTAATATTTACCATCACGCAAGCCATACTGTGGTTCTAAATCATCTGGGCGACAGGCATTCTCACCTGCACTAGCAAGCATCGCGGTCACATCACCAGGACTCCAAGCTTGAGCCAAGAGTTTTTCTTTCGCTTCCGCAGAACTTGGTGACTTCTTGATTAACTCAATAACCGGATCGATATTTGCCAAAGCAACCGTTAAACCTTCCAACACATGCCCACGCTCTCTCGCTTTACGGAGCAAGTAGACTGTTCTACGAGTAACGACTTCTCTTCGGTGCTTGACGAATATTTCTAGCGATTGCTTTAGATTGATCGTCTTTGGCTCACCATCAACCAAAGCAACCATATTAATACCAAATACGTTCTCAAGTTGAGTCTGGGCATAAAGGTTGTTCATGATCACTTCAGGCATTTCGCCACGTCGAAGTTCGATCACTATTCGCATACCTTCTTTATTAGACTCGTCACGAAGCTCGGTAATACCTTCGATCTTCTTGTCTTTAACAAGCTCGGCTATTTTCTCTATCAAACGGGCTTTATTAACCTGATATGGAATTTCTGTAACGACAATGCGCTCTTTTCCATTCTTATCGGTCTCGACCTCATAGCGCGCTCTTAAATAAATTTTCCCGCGGCCAGTCTGGTAAGCCTGGACTATCCCTGCACGACCATTAATAATCGCAGCGGTTGGAAAATCTGGACCTGGAATAATTTCCATAAGCTCTTCACAGGTAATATCACTATTATCCATCAGAGCAAGGCAAGCGCCGACAACTTCAGTTAGGTTGTGTGGCGGAATATTTGTTGCCATACCAACAGCGATACCTGAAGAGCCATTCACCAACAGGTTAGGAACTCTAGTCGGCATAACTTCGGGTATCTGCTCGGTACCGTCATAGTTAGGAACAAAATCGACTGTTTCTTTGTCCAAGTCAGCAAGCAACGAATGAGCAAGCTTCTGCATACGAATTTCGGTATATCGCATCGCAGCTGGGTTATCACCATCTATGGAACCAAAGTTACCCTGTCCATCTACAAGCATGTAACGCAAAGAGAAAGGCTGAGCCATTCGTACAATCGTATCGTATACGGCGGAGTCACCATGAGGGTGATATTTACCGATTACGTCACCGACGACACGTGCTGACTTCTTGTACGCCTTGTTCCAGTCATTCCCCAGTTCGCTCATCGCAAACAAGACTCGACGATGCACAGGCTTGAGACCGTCACGCGCATCAGGCAAGGCACGACCAACGATAACACTCATCGCATAATCGAGATACGACTGCTTCAATTCGTCTTCAATATTAACTGGAAGGATTTCTTTCGCTTGATCACCCATATGGACAGCGTTCCTGTTTATTCTGATTATTAAAATAAAGGTCGCGATTCTAACATATTTGAATGTCAAAAGTGACCATATTTAAACTTTTTGAAGACTAAAAACTGGAGACTATGCGAGGAACTACTAAGCTGATAGATAAACCCACGGCTTTTATATAGCGCCCTTTTATTATGTACAGACTAGCGTACCCTCAACTATGAAAAAATTCTTACTTGTTGAAGACAGCTCGATTGTTGTAAAAATCATCAAACACATCAACAAAAGCAATGCTGGCTTCCCTTTTGACATCGCCACGTCCTTCGCAGAAGCAAAGGAACACATTCAAAATAATGGCGCAGATGCGTACCTTGTTGCAGTGGTCGACCTAAACCTTCCTGACGCACCGGATGGAGAAGTCGTTGACTACACCATTGCAGAAAAAATCCCCACCATCGTACTCACGGGAAATTACGATGAAGAGAAAAGGGAGAAAATGCTGGAAAAGCGAATCGTCGACTACGTTGTAAAAGAAAGCCGCTTCTCTTACGAGTATGTCATAAAGCTGATTAAGCGCCTTGAAAAAAACCAGCATATAAAAATTCTTGTAGCAGACGACTCCAAAATGTCTCGCCGCTACATTCAACAGCAACTTGAGACACACCTTTATCAAGTGCACACCGCAGACGATGGCGACACGGCTTTAGAGGCCCTTGAACAACACC
>NZ_LWFZ01000639.1:0-1857 GCF_001635225.1 Oleiphilus sp. HI0086 | reverse complement strand
TAATATCAGTCAACACGTCCCAAGGGGAAATGCCCTTTTCGACACCTTTGATCAGGTCATCGACTTTCTTACACTGATCTAAAAGGCCCAATAGCTTTTGAGGGCTGTGCTTTTGTGCGGCGGCAGACAGACCTGCCTGGCGTTTTTGAATGATACGATGTTGTTTGAATAATGCCGGCAATGGCTGACCTTTGCTCAGGGCATGAGACAAATTCAGTAGTAAGCGAATCTCTTTACTTAAAGCCCACAAGACAAAGGTGACTTCTACGCCTTCAAGGCGAAGGTGGGAGATGATTTTTGCGCTTTGCTTGGCCTTTCCGGTCAAACAGGCGTCGGTAAGGTTAAAGACATCGTAGCGAGAAGCATCTGAAACACTTTCCAACACATCTTCAGTAGAAATTTCGACACTGCTGTCAGGGTGAAGAAGCTTAAGCTTCTCAAGCTCCTGTTGTGCAGCGAGTAAGTTGCCTTCTAATCTATCAGACAAAAGTGAAACGGCGTCACGAGCTAAGTTCAAGCCCATTTTATTGGCTCGTTGAGCTATCCAACGCGGCATCTCGTGTAGATTGATTGGCCATATTTGAATGATGGCACCAGTCTGATCAAGTCGGCTACACCACTTGCTTTTAAGTGTGGAAGCATCGAGTTTATCGGCGCAGATCAGTAAAATCTTATCTTCTGGCAAATTATCGCAATATTGTTGAAAGGCTTTTGCACCGGGGGTACCGGGTTTAGATTTTCCAAGTCGAAGTTCAGTTAGTGTCTTTTCTGCAAATAAAGACAGAGTGTTAGCTTCTTCGTTTAAGCTGGTCCAATCGAACTTGCGGTCAACTTCCAGAATCTTTCGCTCATCAAAGCCTTGTTTTTTGCAGTTCAGACGAATGCTGTCCAAAGCTTCTTGAACCAATAGTGGCTCGTCACCGGTTACCAAATAAAGCGGTAAGAGCTTTTTTTTCAGCTCATTCTCAAGTTGCTCAGCTTTGATGCGCATACTTACTCAGAGCCCTCGTTACTGCCGGAATCGCTGGTAGTTAGCGTTTGTTTATTTACGACATCTATCTGGCGGAATATTTCTGAAGCAATGCGCTGGCTAAGTTCAGACTGTAGCTCACTGCGCTCGCGCTCTTTTGATAATAGTGCAGAGGACTGGTGGCGATAGCTATTACGAACGACGATTTCCTGTTCAGCGAGTACTTCTTCGCTCTCTTGAAGAACTAATTGATAACTTACTTTAGAGCTCAGCCCATATTCAGCGGTTGAAGCATTGCTTTGCAGCGACAAGGTACGAGACTCTTGCTCGATAGGGGAGATAGCTAGCCGATACTGAGCATTGTCATCAAAGCTAATATTATTCAGCATCAACTTTTGGCGTAGTGTTTGGCAAAGCTGCCAAGCACGAGTGGTTGGGCAGTCGAGTTTTATACTGGAAAAGCCCTTAGGAGCGTCATGTTCAGAATAACCACGAAGCTGGAAACCGCATGCCGACAGCAAACTAAAAAGCATGATCATTACGATGATCAAAAGTTTATTACGTGGCATATAAGGCTCTCACTGAAATAATAATCGCCCCGAAGCTTTAAGCGAGGGGCGATATTAAGGAGGAAAGAACAGGTCTATCGTTGCCTAGTTCGCAACGATATTAACCAGCTTTCCAGGTACAACGATTACTTTACGAACGGTCTTGTCATCTGTAAAGCGTTTAACGTTTTCATCATCCAAAGCAGTTTGTTCCATTGCTTCTTTGCTGATATCAGCAGGCACGTCAAGCTTGGACCTTACTTTACCATTCACCTGAATAACGATCGTTTGCGAAGCCTTAACCAAGGCGCTCTCGTCAACACTTGGCCAGCCCGCGCC
>NZ_LWFZ01000638.1:0-4384 GCF_001635225.1 Oleiphilus sp. HI0086 | reverse complement strand
TGTTTCACATATTGGTATATCTCAACGTATCGAAGATGAAGTAGAGCGTGAGCGCTTAAAGCAGCTTGTTTTGAATTGTCAGGTAGATAACGAAGAGGCAGGCTCGGGCTTTATTGTGCGTACTGCGGCCGAAGGTGCAGGAGAAGATGAGTTTACGGCAGATATAAAGTTCCTGGAGCGCCTTTGGAAAAAACTAAAGCAGCGAATCAAAGAGAACGCAATTCCATCTGTTGTCTATCAGGATTTGCCGCTGTTTACACGTGCGATAAGAGATCTGGTAAAGCCTCAAACCGAGAAAATTAGAATCGATTCAAAAGAAAGTTATGGGATTGTAAAGGAGTTCTCCGAAAACTTTCTCATTGATGTTAGTAAGCGGCTTGAGTATTACCCAGGTGAACGACCTGTATTCGATTTATATAATGTTGATGATGAAATTCAGAAGGCGCTGGGAAAAAAGGTTCAACTTAAGTCTGGTGGCTATCTAATCATTGATCAAACCGAAGCTATGACCACGATTGATGTGAATACCGGCGGTTTTGTCGGGCATCGTAATCTTGAAGAGACCATATTCAAGACCAATCTCGAAGCTGCAAGGACCATTGGTAGGCAATTGCGCTTAAGAAATCTTGGCGGGATTATCATTCTCGACTTCATCGATATGGAGGATGAGGAACATAAGCGCCAGGTTCTACGAATGTTAGAGAAAATGCTTGAGCGAGACCATGCACGTACAACGGTAAGTTGCGTTTCAGAGCTTGGCCTGGTTGAAATGACACGTAAGCGTACCACTGAAAGCTTGGGGCAAACCTTGTGTGAGCCTTGCCCTGTATGTGATGGCACTGGTGTGTTAAAGACCGCTGAAACAGTCTGTTATGAAATTATGCGTGAGATTCTCAGGGTGAATCGTGCTTATGACGCAAATATCTATTTGGTTATGGCTTCGCAAAACGTGATTGATCGCTTACTCGATGAGGAGTCTGACAATGTTGCTGACTTGGAAACCTTCATTGGCAAGCAAATCAAGTTTCAAGTAGAAGTCATGTATAATCAGGGACAATTTGATGTAGTCTTAGTCTAGCGTGACAATGTGAAGAATAAAATACTGAAAATCATTAGGATTAAGTTAATAACGATTGCCTTTTCGGTATTATTTCTGGTTGCCTTGTACGTACTCGGGCTAAGAATAGCCAGTATATTTCTTGAAGACTACCGTCCTGATCTAGAGCGTTACCTATCTGAGTTAAGTGGTCAGCGTGTTGAAATTCGTCAATTGAACTCTGCTTGGCGTGGTCTTGACCCAACGCTCAATATTCACGGCCTTAGCGTCAACGGGCAGAGCTACGCTTATGTTGGGCGTATACGTATACAGGCTTCATTCCTCAACTCTCTTCTTAATCTCCAGCCTTCTATCAAGGAAATCATGATTGAGCATACTGAGCTTAGTATGCAACAGTTTGAGGATGGTGCCTGGTCCGTCGCTTCAACACCGGTAGATTTAAAAGAATTGTTACAGCAGCAAGAGAAGGCGACACCAACTGCCTTGCCAATAGATATAGAAGCTCTACTTGGGCAAGCGAAAATCTACCTTAACGATTTAAGCCTCTCCTTACATAACAATAAAGGCTTGGTTCAAACTCTTAGAATTCCCAACAGCTCCTTAACTTACCACGATGATAGTGTCTTCATTAGCGGCTCGATTCGAGAGTCTGACAGTGCTAGTTCCTTATTATCTTTTTCTCTGGAAGGTAAGGGCGTGTTAACTGAATCAAGAATGAAGACTAGCTTATATATCGAAGCACGCTCCGCTGAATTCTTTGGTAAATTGCTACAAGTTTATAGCTGGGAAAGTCTATCAATTGATGATATTTCCGCAAGCACGCGTGCATGGTTAGAATTCGAAGGGTTTAGTCTTACATCAATTCAAGGCAACCTTCAGCTAAATGAAATGAATTGGCGTGCGGGGGAACAATCCGTTCCGCCAATACGAAACCTGGCTTTCGATTACCATTGGCAAAAGAGCAATCAGGGTCAGAATATGTCTGTTTACGGCCTTAATTTCTCCTGGAAAGGGAGCTTGTGTCAAAGCGATGTTATTAATATTAACAGTGATGCATCGCAAACAAAGGTATCGATGTCAGAACTCGATATTTACTGTCTTGCTCAATTGGGGCTCGCGTCTGGGCTTTTGTCAGATAATCTTCATGATCGTCTTGAGATTAGTCAGCCAGAAGGGCAACTAAAAAACGCCTGGATCAATATCGAACATCAAAAAGGCGCCTCATCATTTACCTTTGAAGCTGAGCTTGATCAGGTCTCTCTAGATGCTTATGAAGGAACACCCTCCGGGATGGGTATCAATGGATATGTATTTGCTGATAATCAGGGAGGCTTCGTAAACTTTTCAAGTCATGACTTTGAGCTGGGTTTCCCGGAATTATTTCTTGAGCCTTGGACGATGGCAAAGGCTGATGGTTACGTTGCGTGGGATATTCAAGAAGACGGCGTAGACGTTTATTCTGATGGCTTGCGCTTGGTGCAACAAGACGGAGGTTTGGTATATGGTGATTTTTCTATAAGGCTAAACGGAGAGGGCGATGAAGATTACTTGGATTTAGCCATTGCTCTTCAAGATCTTAGTGCTCCCAGCGCTCCGTCTTTTGTGCCTTACTATATTGTTGGTTCAGGTCTACATGATTGGTTAGTCGATGCCTTAAGGTCCGGTACCGTTGTTTCAGGAGTTTACCTGGGGCACGGATCAGTTGAAACTATTACTGCAGACAACAGCTTTACTTCTAGCATCGACCTGAATACTGAAAACCTGGTGCTCGACTTTGACAGGAATTGGCCGCCTGCTGAGCAACTAAACGCGAATATCTCACTTCAAAATGGTCAGTTGCTGGTTATTGCTCCTGAGGCCAAAATTGTCGACACAAAGCTAAATGAAGTTCGAGCTACAATGCTTGAGCCTGAAGGGGCAGCCAGCTCAATACTTAGAATAGAAAGCAGTACAAAGGCTACATCTGAAAACTTACAGTATTGGTTGGCTGAGTCACCAATCTCTGAACATACTGAAGCTGTTGCAGAGCAGTTAGTGTTCGAAGGTGACTTTGATGTTGACGTACTCTTGGATATACCCGTATCCGAAGGAGATGACGGCGCTGAGCTTGCTTATCTTATTCGCTCGACTTTAGAAGGGGTTAAGCTTCATCATCCCGATTCTGGAATCAGTTTTGACCGCGTGACAGGTGTCCTCGACGTTACAGAAGATAAGGGCGTAACAGCTAATGACGTAGAGGTTATTGCTTTCGGGAAGCCTGCATTGCTAAATATTTCTACTTCTTTTGATCCAGCTACATACGATTATCTGCTTACTGATCTTGAAAGTAATGAATTTAGAGACCTCTCACAAACGAATATAAGCCTGGCAGGTAATACCGATATCGAACAGGTTTTCGACTTTTTTGGCTATCAAACTACGGCGTTTTTGGGTGGAAGCTTCGATTACCTCGCTGAACTATACCTCCCAAATCATAAGGAGTCTGAGCCTTTTGTTGATATTCGAAGTAATTTAAAAGGCTTGACGCGAGACTGGCCTTGGCCCTTGGCGAAACATGTTGATCAACGAGAAGATTTCATTACTCGTCTAAAACTCAAACCTTCGCAGATGTTGGTATTGTCTAAACTGAACTTGGATAATAGTCAGGCGCTCAACACCGAATTATTGTTTGTGGATGGTAAATTTTCATTTGGAGAGGTTTCGATAAATAAGGCTAGTATGGAAGCGCCAGACTTAAGTGGCCTCAACATCGCGGCTAATCTCAATGAACTAGATGCAGATTCATGGATCGACTTTGTAGGCGATTTAATAGCCTTACCTTGGGAGCTGGATAGTGATAATAATACGGAAAGTATTCTTAAGAAAGTTCAGTTAGATGTTGCTTCTACAACTGCATTTGATCATAAGTTAAAACAAGCTCGTATAGAAATTTCTCAGCCAAGTGATGAGTGGCAAGTTGAGTTGAGAGGCGAGGATATCTCCGGAAAAATAGTTCTGCCGAATACTGATGGCGCTATCAAGGCAGATTTCAGCAAACTGGTATTAAGTAGCGATACACCAAGTTCAGACTTAAAGGAAGATAGTGCGCCAATTGACCCTAGAACGCTTAGTAATGTCGAATTCTCCGCGTCTAACTTGCAGTTAGATGGTCGAAAACTAGGTGCTTGGAGTGGTAATTTGCAGTCGTCGCCAACAGGAGCGATATTCTCAAATATAAAAGGCAGTGTTAAAGGTAGCCAGTTTTCCGGACGGCTTAATTGGCAGGTTTCAGAAGACAATTTACAGACCAGCATTCTGACAATGGATGGCAAAGGTAGGCATTTTGAA
>NZ_LWFZ01000637.1:0-6309 GCF_001635225.1 Oleiphilus sp. HI0086 | reverse complement strand
ATCAGCACAACGACTGCGTGCCTAGACACGCTACCTATCCGAATTGGCGCGGGCATCACATTCGCCGCACACGGCAGTCAGAAACTATTTGGCTGGTTTGGTGGCTATGGATTGGATGGAACGGCGGGTTGGATGGAGTCGATTGGATTATCGCCCGGTATCTTGATGGCAGGGCTTGCAGGGAGTGCCGAATTCTTCGCCGGTTTATTGCTGATAGTTGGCTTTTTGGTTCGTCCAGCGGCCTTGGTACTGGCAATCACTATGATTGTGGCGATTGTCACGGCTCACATTGAAAATGGATTTTTTATGGCAACTAACGGTTATGAGTTTGCGCTCGCATTACTGGTTATCAGCGCAACCTTAACGATTAGAGGTGCAGGTAGTTTGAGTATTGATAAGGCACTTTTATCGTACAAGACTGTTTAGCCAACACGTTGATTAATCAGATTCAGATAGTTAAGTGCGACTCAAAACATCGCACTTTGATAATCGTTATTGAGGTACAAGGTCATGGGCTTAATACAAGATGGGAAATGGGTTGATCAGTGGTATGACACGAGCGATAGCGGAGGTGAGTTTCGTCGCCAAGATAGTCGCTTCAGAAGTTGGTTGACCGCCGATGGTCAACCTGGCCCGCAGGGTGAGAAGGGGTTTAAGGCAGAGAAAGGCCGCTACCATTTGTATGTTTCGTTGGCGTGCCCATGGGCTCATCGCACGTTGATTTTTCGCCAGCTGAAGAATCTACAAGATTATATCGATGTGACGGTAGTCGACCCGATAATGTTAGAAAACGGTTGGGAAGTTACCGACCCGCTGTACGGTTTTCAATACGCTTACCAGCTTTACATGCGCGCTGATAGCCAATACGAGGGGCGGGTTACGGTACCGGTTTTATGGGATAAACAGACCCAAACGATTGTCAGTAATGAGTCGTCTGAAATTATTCGCATGTTTAACTCAGCCTTTAATCACCTAACTGGCAATACTGATGACTATTATCCAGAGGGCTTGCGTGAGTCGATTGATATGATTAACGAACGAATTTATGACTGCATTAATAACGGTGTTTATCGTGCAGGTTTTGCGACGACGCAAGAAGCCTATGAAGACGCTTACCATCAATTATTTGATGCCCTAGATTGGGTAGAAGGCTTACTGTCTAAGCAGCGTTATCTGTGTGGATCAACACTAACCGAAGCTGACTGGCGTCTATTTACGACACTGATTCGATTCGACGCTGTTTATTTTGGACACTTTAAAACCAATAGACAACTGATAGCGAGTTACCCCGCGATGAGTTCTTATGTTCGCGAGCTGTATCAAGTGCCAGGGGTGGCCCAGACAGTGAATTTTGAGCATATCAAAACCCACTATTACGCCAGTCACCTTACGATCAATCCGACGGGGGTCATTCCTTTAGGGCCTGAACAAGATTTCGATTTACCCCATGATCGAGACCAGTTGGAAAAAGCTAACTAACGATCTCAGTCACTATTTTCATCAAAAGTAAGGAGTTGTCATGCTTTATTATCGAGCTGCTGACGAACGAGGTAAGGCCAACTTTTCTTGGTTAAATAGCCAACATAGCTTTTCGTTTGGTCACTATTACGACGCCGATCACATGGGAGTTTCGGTACTGAGAGTCATCAATGATGATGAGGTTTCCCCCGGTGCGGGTTTTGATAATCATGGTCATCGAGATATGGAAATTATTTCTTATATATTGGAGGGGGCTATCGAGCACAGAGATAGCACAGGAAATCACTTTATAGTGCCTGAGGGAGAGGTTCAGCGTATGAGCGCAGGGTCAGGGATTATGCACTCTGAATTTAACGCATCTAAAACCGAAGCATTGAAGTTTTTGCAAATTTGGATCAGTCCAAATGTAAAACTCATTGAACCTAGTTACGAGCAAATGCCCATCTTACAGTCTTCGACACTGACAGCTTTGGTAACGCCAGATGGAAGCAACGGTAGCCTAAGTATTCACCAGGATGTGAGCCTTTTTCGCTTGCAGCTAAACGCCGGAGAACGCTACGAATTGACGGCTCAAGCGCGAGTGGGTTATTTGCATGTAATTGAGGGGGAGGGACTTGGCGTTACATCGACTGACAAGCTTGAATTAAAGCCAGGTGATGGTCTAGGTATTATAAAAGATCAGCTATCTATTACGGCCAAAGATGAAGGCTTGACTGCTCTTTGGTTTGACCTCCCGCCAAGATAATTGCTTGTAATATAACGCGAGAAAACATTCTGATGAATGCAACTGATGACCTAAGCCTATTATTGCTTGACCCGCTATTTTGGGGGCTAGCCGTGGTTGGCGTGTTAATAACGGGAATCTCAAAATCTGGTTTTGCCGGAGGAGCGGGTGTTATCGCGGTACCATTACTATCGTTCGTGATGCCCGTGCCGGTTGCCGCTATTTTAATGTTGCCGCTTCTCATTGTGATGGACGCAAAGACGATGCACTATTATTGGCGCAGCGTGAACTGGCAAGAAATAAAAGTGATCGGCCCCGCGGCACTGGTCGGCATCATCGCGGGTGGCTATTTATTGGGTGGATTGTCCAGTAGCTTGTTACAGTCTTTGCTTGGTTTATTTTGCATTGCATTCGCGCTGTGGAAACAGTTGAGCCCCGTTTTGGCTCACCTGCCCTATGCAGGTCTTTTTTGGGCGACCTTGTCTGGTTTAACCAGCACATTGCTACACGCAGGTGGTCCACCGATTAATATTTATTTGGCCACGATACGATTACCCAAGCGCACGTGGTTGGCAAGCGCTGCCATGTTTTTTGCGATGATGAATCTGGTTAAAATCGTTCCGTATGCCTTAGCCGCCCAGTCACAGAGTGGTTTTTCTGTGTCGTCGTTGTTGATTATCGACATAATTTTGTTACCGGCTTGCTTACTTGGTTCGAGCTTAGGACATCGCTTGCATACAAAAATGAGTGAAGCCCATTTCATGTCTGCGTGTAAGGGTTTGTTATTTCTGTCAGGGCTTGGCTTACTCATTAGTGTGGCGCTCTAAAGCCTTTTGGTTCTAGTGTTTTAAAGATAAGGCATGGCTCTACATAAGCATTTTCCCTATAATCTCCCCCTTCTTTGCACCGCCTGACTATTAAGCACTATGAGCAACAGACCTGATACAGACAACTACCTCGAACTTTTCCTGAATGATATTCCGCTAATGGATGTTCGAGCACCGGTTGAGTTCGATAAAGGTGCCTTTCCAAATACCCTCAACGCACCCTTAATGGATGATGAAGAACGGCGTTTGATTGGTATTCGTTATAAAGAATCAGGCCAGGATAGTGCCATTGAACTAGGACACGAGCTGGTATGTGGCGAAAATAAAGCCCAAAAGCTTGAGGCCTGGTTGGCTTTTGCTAAACAGAACCCCCAGGGCTATTTGTATTGCTTTCGGGGTGGTTTGCGATCAAGAACCACACAAGGCTGGATTAAAGACGTAGGTGTGGATTACCCCTTGATAAAAGGCGGCTACAAAGCCATGCGTCGTTTTCTGATTGACGAAATGGAAACGCAAATCAGCGAGCTAGACTTCACCGTTATTAGTGGCCGAACGGGCACCGGTAAAACACGCGTTTTGAAGCAGTTCAATAATTACGTCGATCTAGAAGGCTTGGCTCATCATCGTGGTTCTAGCTTTGGTCGAATGTTGACCCCTCAACCTAGCCAAATAGATTTTGAAAACAAACTATCCATCGCCCTATTAAAAGCGCGCCATCAAAATAGCGGCACGGTATTTCTGGAAGACGAAAGTCGTTTGATTGGCCGTTGTGCTTTGCCTTTGACTTTGAAAGACCGCATGTCTGCTTGCCCTTTAATTGTCTTAGAAACGCCTTTGGAAGAACGAATCGATGTAGTGCTTCAAGACTATGTGATTGATATGACCGAAGCCTACTTAAGCCGGGACGGTGAAGAGCAGGGCATTGAGAATTTCTCTAACTATCTGTTTGAGAGTTTAGGGAGAATAGAACGCCGCTTGGGTAGCGAGCGAAAGAATCATCTACAGCAAATGATGGCACGAGCGATCAAACAACAATTTTCTGCTTCAGAATCTGATGAGGCTTACGGCCTTCACCGGGAGTGGATCGAACATTTACTAAAAGATTACTACGACCCAATGTACGATTATCAGCTCTCAAAGAAGGCTGAAAGAATTGTATTGCGGGGAAGCAAAGACGCACTATTGGAGCACTACTCAAAATGAAATTATTCAGTACCTTGATCATATTGTTTAGCCTAGCGGTGAGCGCGCAGGCGAAAGATTTTACCTTTACCGCCATCCCTGATCAGGACAGCACCCAGCTTGAGCAGCGCTTTGGTGCAGTGTCTGAGTACTTAGGGAAGGCCTTAGGCATTGAGGTACGTTATGTGCCGGTTAAGTCTTATGCGGCTGCAGTGACAGCATTTCGAAATGATCAGGTTCAATTAGCCTGGTTTGGTGGTTTGTCGGGTGTGCAGGCGCGCTTATTAGTGCCAGGCTCCCAAGCGATCGCACAGGGAGATGAAGACCGCTTCTTCAAGACTTACTTTATTGCGCATCATTCTACAGGTTTAAAAAAGAGTGATGAATTCCCAAAAGGTATTGCTAACAAGACACTGACCTTTGGTTCAAAAGGTTCAACATCGGGTCGCTTGATGCCTGAGTTTTATATCCGTCAACACCTTAATGATGCGCCTGATGCGTTGTTCAAACGTATAGGTTTTAGTGGTAATCACTCACGCACAGCCGCTTTGGTTAACTCAGGTGCCTACGAAATTGGTGTGTTGAGCTACAAGGTTTGGGAAAAAGAGCTAGCCGCAGGTAAGATTGATCCAAAAAAGGTTCAGGTTATTTGGGAAACACCTCAGTACCAGGATTACCAGTGGAGCATACGCGGTGATGTGGACGCGCATTGGGGTGAAGGTTTTGGTGGAAAGATTAAACAAGCCTTGTTGAATATGAAAGACCCTGACTTGCTAGCGCGTTTTCCTCGTAAAGCCTTTATTGAAGCGAAGAACGAAGATTATCAGGCAATTTTGGATACCGCTAAAAGCATTGGTTTGATTGACTAATATGCTTGATACGGGGGCACCGACAAAAACCATATTTCATCTCTCCAAGCAGGATTTAGCGTGGCAAGGTAATACCGTGCTGCGTGACTTGGAGATAGAAATTAAGGCCGGTGAAAAAGTCGCACTGCTTGGCAAGAGTGGTGCAGGTAAAAGTACTTTACTCAAAGCACTATACCAGCTGCGCCCCGATGATATTGCCTTCTGTCAGCAGGCGCCGGCTTTGGTCCCCAGTTTATCTTTGTTCCATAACATTTATATGGGGCAGTTGGATAAGCACAATTTTCTCTATAACGCTTTGAATTTGTTTTTTCCTCAGAAGGCGGTTCAAAAAAAGGTAGCCTTGCTTGCACAATCTTTAGGTTTACAAGAACACTTGAAAGCGCGTGCCGAGACCTTATCTGGCGGTCAGCAACAGCGTGCAGCATTAGCTCGAACGCTGATCCAGGAACGGGATATTTTTCTCGGCGACGAGCCGGTTTCTGCGGTGGATGAGCTACAAGCCGAGCGCTTGATCGCTAAGATCATCTCTTCTCACCAGAGCGTTGTTTTAGCACTCCATAATACCGAACTGGCCGTGAAATACTGCGATCGTATCATCGGCTTGAAAGGCGGTGAGTTAGCGATAGATTGCCAAGTTGCCGAACTGGACTCAGATAAGCTTCGTCAAATCTATTCCGATTTCGATACCCAGCAGCCCACCGGCGAACATGATAATACGCCGGTGCCTAAGCATCCTGACTTAAAGCTCTGTCGTTAAGCTATGTGGACGCTTAATCGAGTCAGCTCCGGCTTTTTGTTTCTGGCGCTTATTTGCCTTTGTTTTGCCGACCTTGAAATCATTACAGCAGACCCTTGGGGAGAGCTAGGTCGTATTGCTCAGGGTTTTGTCAGCCCGTCTTTTTTCTCTTGGTATGAATTGCTGGTCAGCTTGCTGAACACCTTGGCTTTTGCCTTGGTCGGTGTGGCGATCTCTTCTGTATTCGGCTTGCTGTTGGCGCAATGTTTTCAGCATCGTTTGGTCCGTATTGGCTGTGCCTTTATCCGTTCAATTCATGAAATTTTTTGGGCTTTGCTGTTTTTGCAGTTCTTTGGCTTGTCGACGCTGACTGGCTTGTTGGCGATTATCATTCCTTTTTCTGGCATCTTCGCCAAGGTCTATGCCGAGATTTTGGAAGAAAGCGATCGTGCGCCGAATGATGCCCTGACCCACCAGGCACAAGGCTCGTTT
>NZ_LWFZ01000636.1:0-1506 GCF_001635225.1 Oleiphilus sp. HI0086 | reverse complement strand
TATTAAATACCATTACTTCTGAGTTCAATTCTTCTATTGGTTGGCAAGCGCTGCTTGACGTCCGCTAAGTGCCAAAAGCAGGCCTTGGTACTTCTCTCAGCTTTGGCTGAATATTACTGATACGAACTTTTATCCCAGTATCAAAAAATGGTGAATAGCGGTCATAAGAATCGAGCCTATTTTCCTCGAAACCTTACATTACTTAAAACAGGAAAGCAGACCTTTAGCTTTTGATGGTGCCTAGGTCAGGTTCTAAAAAATAGCTACCTCGAGCGTTTTATTAGTATCCTTTAACTCCAAAGGCATGATTCGCAGCACGGATCAACAATGGAAAATGACCGCTCTGCCCAAACTCCAGCCCTAGATTTGAGATAGTTATGCTAATTTTGTACAAGTTGAACTCCGAAATTTTAGTCTCTAATACAAATCCATTTGATACCCATACATCGTATTAAACCTTTTGGTTGATAAACTCATTAACTCCATGACGAAGAAGATGATGATGAAGATGATGATAGAAAAGCATCGCGTCGCTCGGCGGAGCTTTTCGACAGGTCCCGTGGTAGCGGCTTATGAACTCAAGGTGGACGCGGGGGAGGTGCGGCGAGATAACGCTCAAGTCGCTCTGGCGGCAAAATTGGATGCCCTGCACGAGTCTCTTGTCTCGCTCCCACCAGTACCTTTGCTTACCGACGATCCGACAGAGAGCAGCCGTAAAAGCAGCAGTCCACTGTTACTGGCACGATCCATGGCATCCGCCCAGTCCTTTCTTCGAAAGAAGTTCCATTTGTGGTCTTTTGGTCCACCACCGCGGGGCATTTACATTCATGGACCGGTCGGGGTCGGTAAGAGTTTTCTAATGGATCTCTTTTACGCGTCGGTTAATGTTCCTGATGATGATTCTCGCTGTAATAATTCCAGCCACAAACACGCAAAAATTACCAAACGCCGCGTCCACTTTCATGAATTCATGCTAGACGTCCATCATCGAATCTTTGTCTACAAAAAGAAGCACCCAAGGGGTGATGCTATTCCCATCATTGCGAAACAATTGGCACAAGAAGCCCAACTCCTCTGTTTCGATGAATTTCAAGTGACAGACGTTGCCGATGCCATGATTTTGAAAAGACTGTTTTTATTATTATTGGATTGGAATGTCGTGGTAGTGGCCACCTCGAATCGCTCCCCCGATGCCTTGTATAAGGGAGGCATTAACCGATCCCTCTTTATGCCATTCATAGACATGTTAAAACACACGTTCGACATTTTTTCCATGGAGGGTTCCACTAAGGATTATCGACTCGAAACTCGAGCGGATGGTCAATCCTATTTTTGGTCAAACAAGGATGTTCATGGCGATAATAATAGTAATAACAACACGCAGGCGAAGTTGGAAGAAATATTTGGTGGCACTGCATCCGGAACTGAGGCTGAGGTCATTCAAGTTCGCTTCGGTCGCACCGTCCAGGTCGCCCGATTGAATGACCGGTGCGCCTGGTTTGACTT
>NZ_LWFZ01000635.1:0-5373 GCF_001635225.1 Oleiphilus sp. HI0086 | reverse complement strand
TTAAAACGTCAGTAAACTAAGGCCTTGAGTTAATATCGATAGCATACACTAGAAGGGAAGAAAATTTTATGACCAATAGTCACAAAAAGTAAAATATATTGAACTCATATTCAAATAGCCTGTTTTTAAACACCACTAAAGCTTCCTTTAACAATTAAATTTGCTCCTTAATCCCAATAGCATGCAAAGACACGACAGGATTCGAGCTGCCATGTAGAATAATCGATAAGATCATCAGAAAATATTCTGAAAACTAACAGTAATAGGATTACATGTGACACTTATTGAAAAGGTTTGTAGCAAACAGGCTCGGCTCATAATGTTTGATCTGGATGGCACCCTCATTGATTCGGTACCCGACTTAGCCTTTGCTGTCGACTGTATGCTGGTCGACCTACAACGAGAGAAAGCAGGACAAGATAAGGTTCGACACTGGGTGGGCAACGGTGCTGCAATGTTGGTAAAGCGGGCTCTAAGCAATAAGATGATACCCAAGAAAGTAGATGGAGAGCTATTCCAACAAGCCTATCAAAGCTTTTTAGATCACTACCAAGACGTCAGTGGCCGACAAAGTAAACTTTACCCACACGTCAGTAAGACCTTAAAACAACTAAGAGAGCACTACCCTTACCTGGCAGTAATTACGAACAAACCAGAGCAATTCACTCCGGCACTCCTAAAGGCTCATGACTTACCTGAATTTGACTTGATACTTTGTGGTGACTCTTTACCAGAGAAAAAGCCTCACCCGGCTCCGCTTCTGCACTGCATGAATACTTTGGGGTGTCATGTCAGCGAGTCAATCATGGTGGGCGACTCGCTGAGTGATATTAAGGCCGCTAAAGCGGCTGGCGTAGCTGTTATCTGTGTTGAATATGGCTACCACCAAGGAGAAGATCTTTCCAGTTATCAGCCGGAGGCCTTGATCAGCAGCTTTGATGAGCTAGTGAAGTAACTAAAGAAAGAAGAGTGAAAGTTCTGCAGTTCATACTTACGTCATTTATCATCAGACAAAACATACACGATTCTAGGAGGCTCGGGTATATTATAATCTTGCTGCTTACGCGATTTGCCATTACCTGAGTCACCAAACTTGTAGAGAATTTGACCTATCGACAACTTGTACTCAATATCGATGGTAATCCCGGCCTGGCCTTTTTGTTCTTCTAGTGATTGGTCATCCAGTTCTTTTAGCTCTGCAGAACTAAAAGAACTCAGCGCAAGCAAGCTTAAAGCTAATAGCTGATATCTCAATTTAAAGCACATCATTCAGCACTCACTTTAACAAGTGCCTGCTGACATGCTTCGCGCTCATACAAGGCATCTTTATAGGCTTTCATACCGGGCAATAACTCAAACTTAAAGCTTTCCGCCCAAGCTAGGGTATGCGCTAAAGCAATATCAACCATGCTAAAAGCATCGCCTAAGGCAAAAGTCGGAGACTCACCGATCAGCTTCGTCAGTGCCTTTTGTGCCTTTTCGAACTCCCAAAAAGTAGTCGGCAGTACATCAGCGACACGGTGTTCTTTAGGAATGGCAAAACGATGCTTGCCGTTGGTCCACAAAGGCTGCTCCAAGTCGGACAAGATAAAGAACATCAGTTGGTCATAATGACCACGAAGTACCGGATCCGAAGCAGGTGGACATAAGTTCTTATCAGATACAGCGCCAAGATAATTAACAATCGCAGCACTTTCAGTTAATACCAAGGGGCCACCAGAAACAGAACCGTCAGCAAGCGTCGGCACCTTACCTTGAACATTCATGGAACGATAATCTTCACTGTTCGTGCCTTTCTCGCCCGCGCTGCCAAATTCTACCGAGATATATTCGTAATCAAGACCAGCCTCTTCAGCCGCCCAAACACAACGAAAAGAACGTGATGTACCCTTGCCATATAACTTCATCAGTTAACCCTCTATTTTAGTTTCAATGGGGTCAGACTCGATTGATTTTCAATCGAGTCTGACCCCATTGAAACTCTTTGCTCGAAACTTTGCAGGAGACTCGCCCGTCCATCGTTTAAAGGCCCGGCTAAAAGCACTCAATTCAGAAAACCCTAACAAAAATGCAACTTCACTAATAGAAACCTTGTTTTCCTTCAAATAACGCTCAGCTTCTCGCTGCCGAACTTCCTCAACCAAAGACTGAAAGGATACCTGCTCTTTTTTCAGTTTTCGATAAAGCGTATGACGGCTCATATTGAGAGCCTTTGCAGCACGCTCAACGTCCAGTTCTGCATCTTCGGCCAAGTGACGCCGAATAAAACGCCTGACTTTATCTTTGATATCAGAGCTTGAAGCAACCTTGCGAAGCAGCTTTTCAGCATAAGAGGTTAAAACACTAAGCAAATAAGGGTTGCCATGCTTCACTTTCAAATCAAGCGCCGATTTCTTAAACACAATACCAGTCTGCTCTTGAGAGAACTTAAGCTCGCCCTTACAGACTTCCTGATACTTAGCTATATATTCAGGCTGGGCATGCTGAAAGTTAAAGCACTGAACCTTGATTCTCCGACCTGTTAAATAATCACATCGTGCCAGGGCCGTTACCACCATACGCTCCATTTCGGAAATGCAATAACAGTCAGGTGACAAGCTTTTAAATTCTAGGGTTGCCCACTCATCGCCTTCTTTAAGGGTTAGACAAGCGGCCTCATTCACAATACTGAAAAAGCGCGCATACACCTGGAGCACATCACGAAGCGTCTCACACTGAAAGGATGCCTGAGCAACAACACTGAAGCGAGCCGGGTCAATTTCTTCACCTACATAAAGACCAATTTCAGCCTGCTGAGTATAATCCTTGGCGATATCCCAAATCTTGTTTAATTTAGAAATAGGAATACGAGCATCAAGGTTTTCAATATCTTTCCGACTAATACCTGATTGCTGCGCTAACTCTTGCTCTGACATTCCCCTATCAAGTAAGACATGATAGACATCAGAAATTGTACTAATACTGATGCTTGGAGAGGGTGAGGATGCCATGTTTAGCCTTTTTTGTTCTTATCATCTAGCTTCGTTGATCTACTTCACTGCTTTATTGGCCTAGTCTACGCAATACTAAGCCGATAGTTCAATAGTAAAGGAAGGCTTAACGCTCATAAATATCACCGTATGACAAACCTAAAAGCTGGCTAATTTTATTCAGGGAATAAGCTGTTTCTGCCTGCCATTGATCAATCGTTTCTTGTAACAAAGCCCAAGCTTTCTTTGAATTCGGCATCTTGTTAATGCTACCAGCTTGCGCTAGAGCTCCAACAACATCAGCTGAAAGAACCAAGGTATCTACACCTAGTCGCCGTAGAGCTATCTGACCAACCCGTCCACCCAAACGATTTCCACGCGCTTTTAGCAACTGAATATTATCTGTGAAATCTTCAGCTTTCCAGGATGCAAAAAACTCACCTAGAGAACGGTGCTCTTCTATAAGATCTAGTAAGAACATCGCATTTTCTCGAATTGAACTAACCTTTGCCCAATGCTTAACAATCTTGCCGCCTTTCATTTTCTCTTCTAACGCCTCATCAGACAATGACGCGCAATATCGCAAATTGAAGTTAGCGAAGGCTTCTTCAAAGGCGGGCCATTTATTGTCAATGACACTCCAGTTAAACCCTGTCTGAAAGACTATCTTTGAGAAGGCAGATAGCCAACGGTCATCAGATATCGCTAAAATTTCATCTGAGGATAAGGGGGAGTTAAGCGTGGCATTAACTTGCATTGCCCCGCCGTGACGAGCATAGGCTCTTTCTTCAATTTCCGTAAAAGACATCATCGCTAATGGTCATCCTTATATTCTGCTGCAATCTCCGTAAACTCGCCCTCACACGATATGAAAGCAGCCACCACTCTGGGGTCGAAGTGGCTCCCTTCACCATCAAGGATAATTGACTTAGCTTTGTCATGATCAAAAGCTGGCTTGTATACACGTTTACTAATCAAAGCATCGTAGACATCTGCCAAAGCCATTAAACGCGCAGACAGTGGAATAGCATCACCCTTTAAGCCTTGAGGATATCCGCTACCATCCCATTTTTCATGATGAGAGGCGGCAATCTCTCGTGCATAACGCAAGAAAGAATTGCTTCCCAAGCGGGCTTCGGCAACCGCTAAAGAGTCTGCCCCCAATTGCGCATGCGTTTTCATGATCATGAACTCTTCATCTGTTAGCTTGCCTGGCTTGAGCAAGATACTATCTGGAATACCTACTTTACCCACATCATGCAAAGGTGCCGACTTATATAAAAGATCCACCGTCTCAGCATCCAGATAGTCTTTGAAGTCGGGATGTGCACTCAAATGTTCCGCTAGCACACGGACGTAATGCTGAGTTCTCAGAATATGGCCACCGGTTTCATTGTCCCGGGTTTCTGCAAGCGAAGCTAGCGCTAGCACAGACACATCTCGAGTCAATTGAAGTTCGTCCCTATGCTGCTGCAAACTGGCAATCATCGCATTGGTACCCTCAGCCATACGCCCAAACTCATCATGACTGACTACCGGCACTCGCTGTTCCAGGTCACCATTCATCACCTCAAACAAGGTATGATTCTGGTAATAAAGGTACATATTCAAGTTTGTCACATAGGAATATATGATCCGAATACTATATACCAAGAGGACAGCAGCGACGAAGGCTACCTCTTTGAGAATGCTAATGCGCGCATCATTTATATCCAAATAACGGCTACTATCGACCAACCAACTTAGGTCTTTATTAATAACCAAAAAGAATACCGTCGAGATACTGAATACCAATACAATTGCCGCCGCCGAGAACTTCTTACCAAAGGAAAGAAAGTTCTCCCTTAACTGCAATGCCATCGACTGCTTAATGAGATATTGAGCAATATCTTTCTCTCTACCTAAAGATAAATCCAGCGCCACAAACGCGCCGAGTATTAAGGTGCCCATCACAACCTTTAATAAACTATCTAAAGGGGCGCCATGAAACACTAAATTGTGAATATTCAGAGCGATACCGGCGCCTATAAATAAGCTCAGATCTAGAAAGAATTGGAAAGACACCTGACGGTCAAGTGGTTTGCGATCTATCCAGGGAAATAAACTATGAGGCATGTGAAAGTTGAGAGACGAGTGGCCGCACATTATTTGCTAGCAGCCATTGCTTTTATGCTATATGGCGGCCAAGTCTGCCCCTTATTGGAATCGATAACGGCAACTACCCTGGTTTTCCCCATACTCGTTGCTCTAGCTATTCGTTTGTTTAGTATTTCCTGGATAGATCGCAAACCACTTGACCGTCAGGTGTCTTTCCAATTCTTTCTAGATCTGAGCTTATTTATAGGCGCCGGTATCGCTCTGAATATTCACAATTTAGTGTTTCATGGCGCCCCTTTAGATAGTT
>NZ_LWFZ01000634.1:0-702 GCF_001635225.1 Oleiphilus sp. HI0086 | reverse complement strand
ATAAGAAGTAAATAGCTTAGGTAATGCATTGGCTTTATGGATGCATGGTTTAACTGGTTTTCCAGTCGATAATATTAAGTTCGCAAGGACACTCATCTTACCACCTTTCAAGAGCTTCGCGTAGCATGTAGAGCCTAAAATAGACTACAAATACATCAGATTTGATAAAGAGTTTGAGAAAAGAGAGATAAAAGTTGGACAGAATGTCGATTGGCTGCTACCACTTTAAATTATATAGCGAATTTTGATGTGCTAAATATTAGTAAGTTTAGGTTTTCATGGGATTTTTTTGCACAGAGGGTTTTATGGATAAAAATGAATATTTGGTCGCTAGGGTTGGTCATATCAGATTGGCGGTTTATTGTCGCGATGTTGAGAATGTTTTTTCTGGAAACTACAGCTTGGTAAAGCTGTTTTATCAGGGCGACTTTTTTCGGGGCATGACTACTATAAATGGACAGATCATGCAGGTTCTTGATTTGCGTCGTCGTATTGGGATGGAGCAGTGTCTTAAGGGAGAACAGTTAACATTGGTTAGCTTTAATACCGGGGGCTCAAACAGTATCGCTGTAGTAGTTGACGAAATTTTAGGAATGCAAAGAATTGAGTCTGACTCAATTATAACAAATGAAAAATACTTCGATAGCCGTGCCAATAATATTGGCTTGTTGTTTCCAACTGTCGCTTTAATGCCGAGCAAGT
>NZ_LWFZ01000633.1:0-7305 GCF_001635225.1 Oleiphilus sp. HI0086 | reverse complement strand
CTCTAGACCCAAAGGTTTTTAATCTGCTTTCAAATGATAGAAGTACAGAAAATCACTTTAACCCTGAAGAAAAGTTAAGCATAACTTGGATGACAACGGTTAAATATTCGGATGACACTACGTTAGGTGTTAATCAAAGAGAGCTTTACCAAGCAAAGGTCTATCTGAGTGATAATGATATTATTGAGATTGATAATGATCTGGAGTTGTTCACTATCCAGTGTTCTTTCCCAATGGCATTGGGAGCAGATTATGGGTGTAGTGAATTCGCTTCATTTGAAAGTGTATATGCAAAGGATAATTTGAACCAATTTTCTACAACAAGTATTCCTTTAAATAAGCCTGAAGGTATCCAAAATCATGTTGTCGATGCAACGGATTTTCTGGATATTATTCCAAAAGATGCCAATGTTATAATAGAGACCTGCTTGATATCTGAGCCTGACAATTGTGCAGAGGCATCTGTTGCAATTGAGTTATACTAGCCAAACATCCCTGATGCATAATAGAAAAAAAATGAAGGCAGTTTTTTTGAAAAGACCTATAGAGATTCCTTTCTGTGAAGACATAGATGGTTTAACCGATGCTGTAGAACTCATGCTGGACCTAGTTCAAACCAACATTGATAAAGGGTTCATCCTGGATATAGACGCTGTTTTCGAATATGCGCAAGATGGTTTTACTCTGGTTACCTTTAACCTTTTAGTTAAGAATCTCAATAAAACGCTTTCCGATCAGGCAAGGGCAGTCACTCAAACTTTCACTGTGCATTAATTTAACCTGGTCAGCTGTCTGGAACCCGTGTCTTCTGCGTCGAAATTAGATCATTATAGAGAGCTCGCGGGACCAATTATTCATGCAGTTATCCTCGAAACGGGGAAAAATGATGTGAAGCTGATACGGAAAAAACTAAACCAGGCTTACCCATTTGAAGCTAGGTGTGGACAGGCTTATCGAGCCTGGTTATCAGAAGTACATTCCCAACTTGGCTTTACCTTACGAAGAAAAAACAGTTCAGAAAAACAATTAGACCTGTTCGATCAACCTTAATTATTCTTCTTCGACGGCCTCTAGAACGGATTCAACAGAAGCTGTAGCTAAGCCATCAACATTGACTGAGAAGTTGGGTTTCCCTAGTGAAAGCGCTGCCCCTATAAAAGTATTCCCAATCGCGGTCAATTTCTCTTCATGATCCTCAACACCTAACTGATCACACAAATCAGCGACACCATTAGCAAACTCTTGCAGTTTATCTTCTGCCAGACCTGTCATAGATATTCCTTTAGTACGATTCTGAATCAATGGCAACAGCGATACAGAATATGGAGGAAGTGAAGGAAAGTAATGACGGTATTCTTGCCATGATGAATGTCATTACGGATATCGCTGAGCAGACCAATCTTCTTGCACTTAATGCTGCAATTGAAGCGGCCCGTGCAGGGGATCAAGGTAGAGGATTTGCTGTCGTGGCTGATGAGGTTAGGACACTGTCCAAAAAAAGCAACGAATCAGCTCAGAAGATTAGAACTTTGTTAGACAAAGCGAGTTCTGATGTCAAAGCGGGTGCTGAAGCAGTCAATATGTCGGGCTCCGCGCTAGATAAAGTCGTCATTTCGGTAAAACAGGCGGCGGGGAATATTTCTACCGTCTCAGATTCAATGAGCAAGCAACGTACGCAGATTGAAGAGATTGTTCTGGAGAGTAAGAATGTTGAAGATATTAGTCGAACAAACGCCGACGCGGGGCAAACTTTGATGGATGCAAGTCAGGGGCTTTCAGAATTAGCGCACGAGTTATCAATCATGGCAAAAGATATGAACACCCTAGTAAGAAGCGCGTAGTGATCGCAGCTAATATTGAACACAGTTGAGCACGGTGACTAGTACAATCGGTATCCAACCAAGCTTGTCATCCGCTGAAAACATATTGACATTAAGAACGCCATCGACAGACCGGGTTCAACATTGATGAACCCGTCTATCTCGCTTTACTTAACCTGATACGAACTGAGGGGCGAAGCCTATGCTCCAGATGACGACTGTACCGACTCTTGTTGCTACAAGGTAAACGAGAGCGACAGTCAAGATAGCGCCGCTAAACAACAATGCGCGTTCTTTGCTAATACCCATGACAATCGGTAAACCGTCGTAGATCAAGAATCCTGCATATACTGCCGCTATAAGATATACAGCCATGTTGAAAATAGGTTCAGGGTTTAAAAGGGCGATACCAGCCAAAAAAAGTGGCGTACAAGAATAGGCTGCCAAGGCGATACCGTTTGCTGCATATTCATCATGTTTGCCTCCATAGGTTTTAGACATCCAATCGATTGCCCAGCCAAGCCCAAATACACCAATAAGCATTGCGATGTAGGTGATTATGTTGAGTTGCAAAGCGCTCTGGGTCGTCAGTTTAGTGATTTGCCCATCGCCAACTTGCCAACCAAACTGTGTCGTCGATATATAGGCGCATATTGGGCTAATCATTGCTAGAACGGCAATGTATGCAACATAAATTCTTCCCGGATTACTATGTTCTTTGCGGATCGATTCCCATTCTTCATCAGGGTGAGTGAACATTCCAAAAGCATGATTCAGTAACATTGTATTTCCCCATATTTTCCAAAAGAATATTTGCTTGATAGTAGACTTGAAATTTGCCTTTCTCATCGATCCTTTACGCTAGGAATCAATTAATGGATCACTCGGTTTTTTGCTCGTCTTTGTTCGGTATCTCTATTACTCGTGTATGATTGGCCAGTCGGCAGCATCGCGAGAGTCTAAATTTGGATCCGTTTCAGCTCCCCAGCGTTTTTGATACAAACCGTCAGGGTCATAGAGTCTCGACTGCTTTTCAAGATCGAAGTGGCGCCCTCCTCTTGGGTCAACCCCCACGCCTGCAATGTATTGCCAATTGCCCCAATTTACTGCCAAGTCAAAGTCAATGAGACAGTACTCAAACCAAGCTGCTCCATAGCGCCAGTCCACGCTCAATTCATTAACCAAACAACTGGCTGCGATTTGTCGGCCTCTGTTTGATAGATACCCCGTGTTTTTTAGTTCCTTCATGCAGGCATTGACAATCTTGAAAGGCGTTTCGCCTTCACACCATTTACTGAAGCGTTCAGGGTAGAAACTAGTAAGCGGGGGTGACTTTTTGGATCCTTGGAAACTAAATAGTTGGTCTCCTTTTAGAAAGTGCCACCATTGGAAATATTCTCTCCACAATAGCTCGACATATAGCCAACGAGATGAATCGTTAGACCCGTTTTCCTGTTCGTATTCAAGCAATTTCTTGATGACCTGGCGTGGAGATAGACAGCCGCTACTTAACCAGGGTGATATTTTGCTGCTGTTGGTCCAGCCGGATAATTCATTCCTTACTGTCTTGTAGCGACGGGGCGCATCACTGGAGAAATACTCGAACAGATGGCCAAACGCTTCGCGTTCACCACCGGTAAAGCGGAGCGAAGTCGTATTCACAGGAAGCCAATCAGGAATCTTCTCTGCTTCCAACATATCTATCTTAGGCATGATTGGCAGGAATTTGGGGGCAGGAAGGGGGTCAGGGACACCTTGATTTTCAATTGATTTCCTGAAGCGTGAGTATGTTTGGGGTAACTGAGAGACCTTAAACGGTAGTTCTAACTCATTGAAGATCGTGTATTGTTCATATTCTATTACCGCAGCCTCGGAGCATTTCCTGCGAATCGCTTTAAGGATGTGCCGCTCATAAGAACCGGAAGACTGAGTCAATACGAGGTCACTAAAGCCGTAATTATTGATAAGGTTGGATATCAGCTCAGTTGTATCACCATATAAAACAATCAGCTCTTGGTCATATCGTGCGAGGTTTTGTTTTAAATCCTGAATGCATTCCAAGGTGAACTGCCAGCGATGTTTGCTGATGGAAGGTTGCTGCCATAGCTTCTGCTGAAACCATCTAGGGTCTACGACATAGATGCACAGTAGGCGATCGGCGCTTTTTATGGCGTGCAGCGCCTGGTTGTCATGAATTCGCAGGTCTCGAGTAAACCAGTATAGAACTCTTCGTTGTTTAATGAGCATATGGATTCCGTAGTGCGCTGAGGGTGTTTCAGGCACTTACGAAGCAGGTTTCATTTTGGATCAGTGCATGGGGTGATCCATTGACGCGTTGATGCGTATAAGCTTTTAAATGCTCGGTGTGGTCTTGGGGCACATTCTAATTTTAGGAGTTGGGAACTTGGAACAGCATATTGAACCAAAGGTAGTCATGCTGGCAGCTGAATGCATTCGGCAAAAAGGAAGCATGGAGGGAGGCAAGCTTATTTATCAGCAAATTAGCCTCGAACTGAGTTATGACGGTTACACGATTATGCTCAGTGACCACAAAGTTAAGCTAACTCTCTTTTTTCACAACAAGATGAAAATTGAGTGCGCTCAAAACAGGGATCTGGAGAGTTTTTACGAAAAGTTGAAAAATATTGCACGCACTGTTTTCTAGCAATGGCCAACGAGAGAGAAATCATGAGTTTGAAAACCAAGCGTCTAAGGCTTGTTTTGGGGGATCAATTAAATAGCCGTCACTCTTGGTTCAAGGAATCTGATCCTGACACCTTGTACATTTTGGCTGAACTGACGCAGGAAACTAACTACGTAAAGCATCATGTTCAAAAAGTTTGTGCTTTCTTTGCCGCGATGGAGGATTTTGCGGAGAATCTAAGACAGGCAGGACATAGGGTAAAGTACTTCAATTTGGACGAAAGCTCGGGATATAAAGATTTGCCAGCATTGCTTTCATCTGTCATTGAACGCTGCGCTTGTCAGGTATTTGAATATCAGCAACCTGATGAATATCGACTGCATGTTCAACTACGTGAATTTACTCGAGACTTGGAGATCACCTCCCGACTCTATGAAACCGAGCATTTTTTTCTTGAGCACAACGAACTACCTCTATGGTTCGAAGGTGGCAGACATCATCGAATGGAAGGTTTCTATCGTAAAATGCGTAAACGCTTCAGTGTCTTGATGGAAGGAGGCAGCCCTTTAGGTGGAAAGTGGAATCACGATGAGGACAATCGTCATGCGCTCAAAAAGAAAGACTTAGCTGATATTCCCCAGCCACTGGTGTTTGAAAATGACGTAAGTGTCATTCTAAAACGGTTGAACGATCATGAGATTGTCAGTTTCGGTAATGCGAACATTAAGCTAGTTTGGCCGATTAACCATCGACAAGCGATGGCTCAACTTCAATACTTTTGCCAAGTATGCCTCCCGAAATTCGGCTACTTTCAAGACGCGATGACCTGCAATTCTCCTCACTCCTGGAGCCTATATCACTCACGGCTGAGTTTTGCTTTGAATGCCAATATTATTAGCCCTGATGAGGTGATCGATGTCGCCATTGAAACATACTATCAACAGCAATCTAGTATTTCGATTTCGCAGATCGAAGGCTTTGTTCGTCAGATTCTTGGCTGGCGAGAATATGTTAGAGGAATGTACTGGGCCAATATGCCGGATTATACGGAACAGAATCGATTGAATGCGAGTAGACCTTTGCCAAGTTGGTTTTGGACTGGTGAAACCAAGATGGCGTGTATGAAGGAGAGTATCAAACAGTCTTTAGAGTATGCTTATGCCCACCATATTCAGCGCTTAATGATAACAGGTAACTTCTCTTTGCTGGCTGGTCTTCATCCCGATGAGGTAGATGATTGGTATTTAGGGATTTATATCGATGCCTTACAGTGGGTTGAGCTACCCAATACTCGAGGGATGGCCTTGTTTGCTGATGGGGGGTGGATCGCCACAAAACCCTATGCTGCGAGCGGCAACTATATCAACAAGATGAGTGACTACTGTAAGAGTTGTCATTATAAGGTTAAAGAGAAGGTAACGCCCGACGCCTGTCCATTCAATGCTCTTTACTGGGATTTTTTTGGAAGGCATGAAGAACGCTTGGCCGACAATCAAAGGTTATCTTTTATCGCCAAGCAGTGGGCTAAAAAATCTGATCAAGAAAAGCAGCTCATTCACGAGAGAGCGCTGACATTGCTAGACAATATTGAAACGATCTAAATAGAGCTAGATCTATAAACTGGTATCAACAATAAAACAGTTCGAACGCTGCCAGTGCCTAATGAACGGTTTTACTCAGACTTGGAGTTAATCTGCCACATGAACAAAAATAAGCGTTGTATCGCAATATCCTTGACCTTTGCCGGAGCACTCCCTTTTTACTTGATCCCAAGTATGTATCTGTTCCTTTCTGATATGCACGAGACTAATTTGAACTTGGCTTTGCGTATATATGCCGCTGTGATCATCTCTTTCCTGGCGGGCATTCATTGGGGATTGTTTCTGCTTCGTGATGCATCCATCAATCTCTTCTTGCACAGTAATTTTGTCACTCTTCTAGCTTGGTTAGCAGCGTCTTGTGAGTCGATTTATAGTTCGCTCGTGTTCGCCTTCTGTTTTATCTATTTGCTGGTGATTGATCGAAAGCTATTTGAGGAAGAGGTGTTGGAGTCTTGGTTCATGAGGTTGAGATTGGTGATAACGCTTGTCGTTCTCGTTTCCTTGGTTTTTTCTGCAATGGTGTTTGACTGGTGAAACGAGTCAAGCAGAATGTGTTCTGCGCAACTAAATCAGGACACTTTTCTTAAAGAGTTTTCGTACTCGATTGGCGACATATCTTCGTTAGAAGTATGGAGCCGCTCTAAGTTGTAATAACGCATGTAGTCAGCCACATCATTTCTCATATGCTCTCTCGTTGGCTGGGGCACTTTCAAAACCCAGTCATGCTTTAAGCTTCCAAAGAACCGCTCCACAACAGAGTTATCCCAGCAAGCACCTACATCCCCCATGCTAGCTCTGATGCCATAATTACTCAGCAGTGTGCGATAACGCTTGCTGGTATACTGCGAACCTCTGTCACTATGAAACACCAAGCCTTTAGGAGGCTGGCGCAGATTATATGCCCTGATCATAGCTCGACTAACCAAGTCAGTAGTCATACGCTTATCAATCTGCCAGCCAACGATTCGGCGTGAAAATAAATCCATGACGATCGCGAGATACATCCAGCCTTCGCCTGTTTTCAGATAAGTCACATCGCCAGCCAAGATTTGATTTGGCCCAACCGGATTAAAGTTCTGGTTCAGCAAGTTATCTGCAACAGCATCACTGTGTTTACGCTTAGTTGTTGCCTTGTATGCAATGCGTTGCGTAACGACCAATCCAAGCTTAGCCATTAATTTTTGAGCGCTGTATTCAGTAATATCAAAGCCCTCTCTGCACAATCGTTTCCGCAGTTCTC
>NZ_LWFZ01000632.1:0-6761 GCF_001635225.1 Oleiphilus sp. HI0086 | reverse complement strand
ACGATACTTTGGGGCACGCTATGGGCGACCGCTTATTGCAGTCTGTGGCCCTTCGCCTTGAAAGCTGCGTCAGAAAGTGTGATACCTTATCTCGTTTTGGTGGAGATGAATTCACCCTACTTCTGCCATCAATTTCTTCGCCTGAAGATGCCAGAACCATTGCCAAGAAAGTCATTTCAACACTCAAAGCCCCTTTCGACCTGGGTGAGCATGAAGTATTTGTCGGCGTAAGTATTGGTATTGCCGTCTACCCTAATGGCGGGAACACGGTTGACCAGCTCATCCAAAATGCCGATGTTGCTATGTACCATGTAAAGGGACGCGGTAAAGATGGTTACCAGTACTACAGCGAAGATATGGCCATCCACACCTCAAATCGTTTGAGCCTGGAAAGAGACCTTAGAAACGCACTGGAACGTAACCAGTTCAAAGTTTATTATCAGCCTCAAATTTCTGCCAAGACAGGTAAGACCATCGGTGTTGAAGCGCTGGTAAGATGGCAGCATCCTGAGCGTGGTCTAATCTATCCTGGCGAGTTTATTCCTTTAGCCGAAGAAACCCGACTAATGTCTGATATTAGCGACTGGGTACTGCATTCGGCCTGTAAAGAAATTAAATCCTGGATCGACAGCGGCCAAAGTGACATTCGCTTATCAGTAAACTTCTCACCTCTCCAGGTTGAACACCCGCGCTTTGTACAGCGTTTACTATCCAGCTTGCGCCAGGCAGATTTCCCGCCCGGAAATCTCGAAATCGAGCTCACTGAAAATGTTATTATGAACGACCTTGAGAATATGACTCAAAAACTCAGACAACTCTCTGAGCATGGCGTCACCATTGCCATTGACGACTTTGGCACGGGTTATTCATCACTGAACTATATTCATAAACTGCCTATTCATACTTTGAAAGTAGACCAGTCCTTCATCAAGGATATTGAAGATACACACGATGATGCCTGCATCGTTAATGCTATTGTATCCATGGCCCACGGCCTGAAACTCAATATTGTTGCCGAAGGCGTCGAAACCGAGACTCAACTAAGTTACCTAAAGTCTTTGGGCTGCCAGGAGATTCAAGGCTTCTATTTTGGTAGAGCCGTTCCAGGCCGTGACGCACTTGAACAGATTAACAACAATGCGAGCCAGCTTATTGAGATATAAGCTGGCCTTTTTCCTCAGAACATCCATAATAATGCAAAGCCTTATAGTCAAACCTGCCTCTTCTCTTTGAAAGCTCAAACCATGTTAGACAAATACAGATTAATTGGACGTTCCTACGACACTTTAAGCAAACTATATAGCGGCAATGCTATACAGGAATGCCGCTTAGCGATGCTTGATGAAGAACTCGTCAAGACTGGTAGTAAAGTCTTATTTGCTGGTGCGGGACAAGGTGATGATGCCATTAGAGCAGCTGAACTCGGTGCTGAATCGACATTAATTGATTTATCACCAACAATGATGGATACCAACCTCAAACTTATTGAGAAGCACCCCGATAAGGAGTCACTCAATATTAAACCTATCCTTGGTGACATACTCAAGCATGAAGCAAAAGCTAATTATGATGTCGTGGTTGCCAACTTCTTTCTAACAGTATTTGAGAAAGACAAAATGAATGCGGTGTTAGACCACCTGATCAAACTGTGTAAACCAGGTGGCTACGTGATTATTGGTGATTTTAAAACTGCCAGTGGCAATATATTTCAAAAGACTGCTCAGCAAGCCTACTGGCTAACCGCCGCAACGGCTTTCTTTGCGGTCGCAGGCAATGCTATTCATGGCCTTTACAATTACGCAGACCTACTTGAAAAGAAGGGTTTGAAGCTCTGTAAAGAGCAGACTTTTAGCGTACTGGGCCAACCCGCATTTCAGTCCATACTGGCCGAGAAACAGTGAAGCTGGTATTGAGCTAAGCCCAAGGCTTGTAATGATTCCGAGAACACCTCTTCATTAGGCGTCATCTCAGAAAAATAAATCTGATGAATCGCGTTCTTTGTAGAGAGATCTTGCCCTGGAATAACCCCCTGCTCACCAGCCAACAAATGCTGCACTCGCTTTGCAATCGCTTCACCGGAATCTACCCAGCTTACCTGGGGAAGCAAGGCACTAAGCTGATCTTTAAGTAAAGGGAAATGAGTACATCCCAAGACAACCACATCTACCCTTGAGCCATCGACTTCTTGTTTAAACGGTGCCAGCACTCGAGCAAGAAGTGCTTGATCAACTGGGTAACCCGACAAGTGCATTTCGGCTTGTTCAACAAGCTCACTGCTACCAATTCGAACCACGCAACAATGACTTGCATAGTCCTTAATTAATTGATCTGTATATTGGCGCTTAACCGTTGCCGGAGTCGCTAATAACCCTATCACCGCGCTTTGGGTCATCTGGGCTGCGGGCTTTATAGCGGGTACAACGCCGACAAAGGGCACATCAAACTCCGCCCGTAAATCCGGCAGGACTAGGGTGCTAACAGTATTACAAGCCAGAACAACCAGCTCTGGCTTATGTTGGAGCAACATTGCCGAGACAACTTCTCTTAAGCGTTGCCGAAGCACCTGCTCCGGCAACAAACCATAAGGGAAGTAAGCGTCGTCTGCAAAATAGATAATTTGCAACTCTGGCATTGTCGCCAGAATCGATTGGCAGACACTCAAGCCCCCTACTCCGGAATCTAGTACCAGAATCGAGCGAGCAGCGGGCGACTGTGTCAAAGGGTGAGGCCTTTTAGCGCTGCACAGAACGCTTGCGCATTGCGACAAATAGCGCAAACAAGCAAACTAGTACAGGCACTAAAAAGATATTAATCAACTTCAAACGCGTACCCAAGTTTTCAATATCCTGGTCCAACTGATGCTGAACATCTCGCAACTGTTTACGAATTTTAAGCTTCTCAACCTGAAAGCTTTCTAACTCTTGGGCTTGCTCATCAGTAAATAGAGCACCATCACCTTCACCCCGTAAACGCTCCAGATCCATCAGCTTACTCTCAGTTGCCTGAAGCTCTTCTTCGAGCAACTCTTGCTGCTCCAGGAAGCGCTCTTCAGCCGCCATACGTATATCTTCAACTTTATCAAAAGGACGATTAAAGCGCCCCTGACTACGAATTTGAATTAGCTCCGGATGCCCCGAAAAGTTTTCCAGAGCATTAACCAGGAAACTACCATTATCGGCCCAAGGCGTGGCAATCTGCTGACCAAAGAAATTCTGAACCTGAATCCACAGTCGATCTGTCAGTAGATCTGAATCCGCAACAATCATCAAGTTAAGCGCCTCACCTTCGCTTATTTCCGGTAAAAGCGTTTCGCTAACTGTTTCGGTTTTCTGAACCTCTTCGGCATCCAAAGAGTCGCCCTCAGCATTTGGCTCATCGCTATCAGATAAGATCTGCTTCTGCACTGTTACACCTTCAGGAAAAGCGGTCTTCGCTTTCCCTGAAACTCTTACAGCAAGGGCATAGCGCTCGCCCGTTGGTTCAAAGTCATTCAATAAGTCTTGAGGGTCTTGCAGATTTGTTAAGAGCTCAGCTTTTTGTGGCATTGACTGTTCACTGCTCGATAACAAGACATTCACTTCCGTCTGACGGTCTTCAAGACTATCCAGGATACCCGCTGAAGACCAGTTCATGCTCTCTAATCCGAACAAGACAATGTCTTCGCCTGAGCTCGCCGTGCTCGGGTCCATCCCTAACAAGCCAATATGTCGCACCGGATTTCGGTTCTGTCCAAGCCCGACAACCATAGAGTTTGCGAAGTCAGTCACGATCACATCTTCGCGCAACTGGAGACCCCAGCCAGGCAGCAACTTATTAAGATCTGAACGTTGTACAGAAGGAATTCCGCTTTGTCCGGCAAGTGCCTCAGAGTACGGGTCGAGAAATACCAAGGTTCTCCCACCCTTCAGGACAAACTGATCTATCGCAAACAACAAACTATCTGAAAGGTTTTGAGGTGCAACAAGCAAGAGCACATCCACCTCAGGAATTTCGGTGGCATTGTCTTCTATCCATTCCAGTTCAAAGCCTTCCTGCATATATTCGACAATCGACCAAGCTGGACGTGTCTGTCGAGTCATATAATCAAAGCCGCCATTGATTTCCACGCCACTATAAATTCCGACTTTAGGCAAAGCCGTCTTTGACAGAGACGAGATCAAACGCGTCAATTCATACTCAAGGAATGCCTCTTTGTCTGGCTGCATAAATGGAATCACTTCTTCTGCGCCGTCTTCATTCTGTACACGCAAGCCAAAGTAAATTTCGTCACCTCGGGAACCTGCTGGCACGCCTTGCAAGCCAGCCAAGGAAGCTTCATCTTCAGCTTCCGAGAAAGGCACAGGATCTACTTTTTCGAAGCTGAGCTTCCCGTCAGATAGACCTACATACTCTTGCAACAATTCTTCGACTCTTTGAGCATAAGTCCTTAAAGCAGGAAGCTGTGAACTCGCTTTATCAGAAAAATACAAGGTTAAGTTCACGGGCTTATCAAGACTTTTAATTATTTTCTTAGTGCCGTCAGACAAGGTATACAAACCATTTTCAGTCAAATCCCAGCGAACACCGCTTAGCAGTTTGGAGCTCACGAGAATCACCACAAACATGGCAATAAATACAATCAATAAACCTTTAGATGATTTTAAATTAGTCATGTCTATCTCCCCTTAATCCGCTTTCTTCATATCAACGACCAAAACAGTGGCATAGAGCCAGGCCGAAATGAGCACAAGAAAATAAACAAAATCGCGCAAATCAATAACACCACGGGATATCGCATCGAAGTGAGTCAGGAAGCTTAGGTTAGCGAAGCCATCAACCAACCACAACGGCGCCCAAGACGAGAAAACATCCTGAACAATTGGAAACCCTGCTACCACCATTAGAAAGCACACCACCAAGGTTAGAATAAAGGCAATTATCTGGTTTTTCGTTGTTGCTGACAGGCATGAACCTATCGCCAAAAAACCACCAGACATTAGCCATGAACCAATATATCCAGCGAAAATCACGCCATTATCAGGCTCCCCAAGATAGTTAACGGTTATCCATAAAGGGAAGGTCAAAAGCAAAGCCAGACCGATAAAAAGCCACGCCGCAAGAAACTTGGCAACCACCAGCTCCAAAGTAGATAGAGGTAAAGTCATTAGCAACTCAATGGTGCCACTGCGACGTTCCTCAGACCATAAGCGCATCGCCACTGCAGGCACCAAAACAAGATATAGCCAGGGAATGAAGTTAAAGAAAGCCCCAAGGTCAGCCTGACCTTGCTCAAAGAAATGCCCCAAATAGAAAGTAAACACACCACTGAGCATTAGAAATATAACGATAAAGATATAAGCGACAGGCGTTGAGAAATAACTCGCCAACTCCCTTTTTAATACAATATTCATGACGTTCATGAGCGACCTCCCGTACGAGCAGCCTGCTCTGCTTCGATTGTTACCTTCCTAAAGACATCATCCAACTGCCCCGTCTCGACATGCAGTTCTTCTATCTGACAATTGGCGGCATGTAACACGGAGTTAATTGGTGCAAGAATCGCCTGCCCATTCACTGGGTAAGCCTTGATTGAACCTGTCGAGTCACTATCAACTGATTCAACCTGCGGTAAAGCTTGCAGCTGTCTGATAATGTCTTCATTATGTTCTGAAAGCCTGACTGTCACCGCGTTATGATGCTCTGACATGGCAGCTAGTTCTTCAGGCGTTCCATCAAAGACGATGGCTCCTTGAGCCAAAATCATGGCACGAGAACAAACCGCACTCACCTCTTCAAGTATATGCGTCGAGACAATAACAATCTTGTCTTCTGACAAATCGTGGATTAACTGTCGAACCTGATGTTTTTGGTTTGGGTCCAAGCCATCAGTCGGCTCATCCAGAATTAGCACTTTGGGATCATGAATCAAGGCCTGGGCGATCCCCAAACGGCGGCAATAACCTTTCGACAGGTTTTCTACCTTCTTGTTCAGAACCGGTTCCAACGCGACCTTTTCCACAACCTGGTCAATTCGGGTCTGCAGCTGAGCCCCAGAAAAACCTCGCACCTGACCGATAAACCTTAGTGATGCGATAACCGTCATATCTGCATAAGCAGGTGCACCTTCAGGCAGATAACCAATTTCTTTCTTGGCGGCAATCGGGTCCGATAAAACATCATGTCCCATTACCGCTATCTGCCCCTCACTGGGTGCCAAAAACCCTGTCAGGATCTTCATTGTTGTTGATTTACCTGCGCCATTTGGCCCTAGAAACCCTAAGACTTCACCAGGTTTGACAGTAAAGCTGATATTATTTACAGCGCAGAAGTCATCAAAATTTTTAGTAAGATTGGAAACTTGTATCATGGTTTACTCTGAATTGAATTAACTCTAGATTCATATTGTTATGATTAACATATTGACTCACGACAGACTCTTCTACAATGCGAGTCGACGGGTCTTCTCTGATCGTAAGGCCCGGCAGGAAAATATAGAGAGCGTACTCTTTAATTTCAAGTGTTTTCAGCAAAGCTTTCAAGGTAGTAATCTTTTGCCCCACAGATTTAACCTTGCGGTTACAAATATGTGAAAGACTTGAGATAAAGCAGCCACAGAGCTGTGATTTATGGCCGACAGCAAACAAGTGAATTTTGCCTTGAGGCAGGCTTGCCTATAAACTAGCCCACCAACATATACTGCTCGACAACTCGATTACATGATTCAGCCCATATACAGAAGTTAAGACGCTGAATGCTTGTAGTAGAGCAACCCGGTACTGCAC
>NZ_LWFZ01000631.1:0-12951 GCF_001635225.1 Oleiphilus sp. HI0086 | reverse complement strand
CCTGGGGCTAATGACAAGTTCTTAGCAACCTGATTAATCACCTTTGGCGGAATAAGCGGTTCATCACCTTGAACATTGACAACAATATCATCATCTGCCAAAGCAAGTTTGGCAACTACTTCCTGCAGCCTGTCTGTTCCCGAAGGGTGCTCAGCAGAAGTCATCACAACCTTGGAACCAAAGCCCAAAGCGACCTTTTCAATACGCTCATCATCTGTCGCAATAACAACTTCTTCGGCATCTGATAAGCAAGCTTGCTCATAAACCCGCTGAATCATCGGCTTTCCGGCAATATCCAACAGAGGTTTACCCGGCAAACGGGTAGAGGCATAGCGAGCAGGTATAATGACCTTAAAAGACATACGTCCCTCCTTTTCTGTGTGTGTGCTTATTTACCCAGTTTCTCATCAGTTGTAAGAGTCCGCGCTTCAGTCTCAAGCATCACTGGAATGTCATCCTGTATTGGGAACGCCAAAGCATCTACTCGACAGATCAGTTCCTGTTTTTCCTGGTCATATTGCAACTCCCCCTTACAACAAGGGCAAGCCAAAACCGAAAGTAGTTTTTTATCCACGAGAATTTCCTTCTATTTTTTCAATAATCAAATCGGCCAAGTTAGCACTCAGCTCAGCTTCTACAGGCAAGTACCAGGCATCTGACAAACCTAAAGAACGACATTTGACAGCATCTTTCTCCGTCATAATGATCGGAAGCGTTTCCGAAAAGCCAAAATCATCGATAGAGTAAGCATGATGATCTTCGAAGGCATGACGCATAACAATCATACCACTGCGCTCAAGCACCTCAAAGAAGCGTTCCGGGTTGCCAATGGCAGCAACAGCATTTACCGGCTGACCCGACAATTTATCCAAAGCTAAGGCTTGATTGAGACCATCCTGACCGGGATCAGCCTTCAACGGCAGTAAGTTGCCTGGTCGTAAATCCATTCGAATGTAAGGCTCTGATGAATTCACGCCAGGTAAATCATCAGCACCGTTGATCACCTGAAAGTCCAGCTTCTTCATTCGAGACTGGCTTTCACGCAAAGGCCCCATCGGAAGTAAATATCCATTACCCAAGGCTCTTTGACCATCGTAAACACAAACTTCCACATCACGCTGTAGCGCATTGTGTTGCAAGCCATCATCACTTATAACAACATTACAACCTTGAGCTTCCAGTGCCTGAACTGAGAGCTTTCTATTAGGACTAACAAATACCGGACAATCAAGCGCTTGCTTTAGCATGAGTGGCTCATCACCCACCTCTTCAGGCAAGCTATCGGCTAACACTTCTCGACACTCTGTAGATGGAATTGATGCACCGTACCCTCTGCTGACGATACCAGGCTGATAGCCTCTTTCCTGAAGCGCTTGCACCAAGTATGCAACCAATGGTGACTTTCCAGTCCCGCCGAGCGTAATATTGCCAACCACTATAATGGGTAAACTGGAACGATATGAGGTCTTAAAACCTAAGCGGTATAGCCATGCCCGTATGACCAAAATAAGCATATAGATAAGTGACAGTGGTGCCAGCAGGTATAGCCAAGCAGCACCTTGGTACCAAGCATCGGTTATGCTCGTTGAAGCAGCACGTTGCTGATCCTGACTAGGCATCGTCCGCCAGGTTCATATTGTAAAGTTTGGCGTACTCACCATTTGCAGCCAGAAGTGATTGATGTGTTCCCTGCTCGATTACACGACCTTGGTCCATCACTACAATTTTATCTGCATTTTCTACAGTCGATAGGCGATGCGCGATCACAATTGTTGTACGTCCCTCCATCAATACCTCCAACTCACCTTGAATAGCTTTTTCTGACTCTGTATCCAGGGCTGAGGTCGCCTCATCGAGAATCAACACTGGCGCATCTTTCAGCAAGGCTCGTGCAATAGCGATACGTTGACGCTGCCCACCGGACAACGAGACACCGTTATCGCCAAGCTCTGTATCAAAGCCCAGGTCTTTATCCTCAATAAACGCTAATGCATTAGACTTTCTCGCAGCCTCTTGTACATCCTCGATCGAAGCACCTTCCAAGCCTCCATAGGCAATATTCTTGGTAAAGGTATCGTTGAACAAGGTCACCTGCTGAGTAACCAATGAAATCTGATCTCTAAGAGAACGCAAGGTATAGTCTTCGACTGGCACACCGTCTAAGGTAATGCTGCCAGATTGGGCTTCGTAAAAGCGTGGAATCAGGTTCGCCAGTGTCGACTTACCACTACCGGAGCGGCCGACCAAAGCAACGGTTTCACCAGGCTTGATCGATAAATCAATATTCTTCAGGATCGCTTTATTACTTCCTTCGTAAGCGAAGTTAAGATCACTAATCTCAATCGCACCTTGTACTCTGGCACTTTCGAAGCTTCCTTGATCTTTCTCAGGTTCGGCATCAATCACTGCAAACAAGTCCTTAGCGGCAGCCAAGCCTCGCTGAATCTTTTCATTTACCTGAGTTAACTGACGAATAGGTTTTGCCATGGTCGCTGCCGCGGCAATGATCACCACGAAGCTCCCGGCAGTCATATCGCCACGGACATCTGGAGCGAGCGCTAACCAAACCAAAACCGCGATCGCTAATGCGACTAGAGACTGAATAACCGGTGTACTGATAGCTTTAGTCATTTCAAGCTTCAAAGCTTGCTTTAAGTTATATTCACTAGCCTGATTAAAGCGGTTTGACTCATAGTTCTCCCCACCAAATATGCGCACCACTCGGTATCCCGATACGACCTCCGAGGTTACATGCGTGACATCACCCACTGATGCCATAATACGTTTACTTAACTTACGAAAGCGCTTACTCACATAACTTACTAAGGCACCAATCATTGGACCAATTGCCAAAAAGATTAAGGTCAATTTCCAGTTAGCATTGATCATCACAATAAAAAGGCCGATCACAGTCAAGCCCTCCCGTACAATCACCGTTATTGCATCAGTTGCAGCTGAAGAGACTTGTTGAACGTTGAAGGTAATTCGAGAAATCAAATGTCCCGATGCGTTTGAGTCAAAGTAGTAACTGGGCAGTTTCAAATACCGGTCAAACACTTGGGTGCGTAACCGGTGAACGATATTCTGCCCCACATAAGCTATGTAGTATCCACCCAAGAACCCCCCTATCCCGCGCATTGCAAACAAGGAAAAAATCAGCAAAGGCAGCATCAAGCGATTTTCTTCAGTGGGATTTTCAACGGTGGTAATGACCGTATCCAGAGCTTGAGCCATTAACGCACTCGCACCCGCATAGATAGCGTTACCAATAATACTAAGAATGAAAAAGAATTTTAGTGGCTTTATATAAACCAGCAGACGCTGATAGAGCGCCCAATTTGATTCATTTAATTCAGGAAGGGCTTCCGAATCTTTACTCATAGACTACCAACAAACAAAGGCTGCCAGACAGCAGCCTATTTTGATTTATTCCGCTGCGTTGTGATACTCAACTGCACAAAACCCAACTGCCCAGCAACATCCATCACTCTAACTACATATTCGTGAGAAGTTTTTGCATCAGCCGTAATAATAAACGGAATTTTAGTGTTACCTTCAGACAGTTTCTGAACGGCTTTTTTAAGCGTGTCTTCAGAGTTATTAACCAAGCTGCGATCATTTACCGCATACTCACCTTTGGCATTGATAATCACCTCAATCTCTTTTACAGCTGGCTTCGCCGGCTCTGCACTGGACTGCGGTAAATCAATTTCCAAATGACTCTCTTTGGTGAAGGTGGTAGACACCATGAAGAAAATCAATAACAAGAACACCACATCAATCAGTGGCGTTAAGTCTACTGATACCTCTTCACCGGACTGACGTTTAAAATTCAAGAGCTCTGTTCTCCATCACGTGAAGGTTCACGGTCACCATGGATAACTTCGACCAAGCGTAAAGACTCTTGCTCCATATCTACGACAATCTCATCTACACGGCGTAAGAAATAACGGTGGAAAATTAGAGCAGGAATAGCAACTGTCATACCCGCGGCAGTCGTTATCAATGCTTCAGAAATACCACCCGCTAGAGCAGCGGCATTACCGGCACCTTCTAGCTGCAACTGAGCAAAGACTTTAATCATACCAATAACGGTACCCAACAAGCCCAACAAAGGCGTAATCACAGCAATCGTTCCAAGTGCCGTTAAAAAGCGTTCCATTTCATGCACCACATGACTGGCTTCTTCCTGAATGCTCTCTTTCATGATCTCTCGACCATGACGAGCATTTGCCAAACCAGCTGCAAGAACTCGACCTAGCGGTGCAGCTTCTTTTAACTCTTTCAACTTACGCGAGTTAAGTTCTTTCTTTTTGATAGCAGCCCACAAGTCCTGAACCAAAACCTTTGGTGCCAATCGGCTGACCCGCAAAGTCCAGAAACGCTCAATAATGATTGCCAGCGCCAATACCGAACAAAGCAGCAAAGGAAACATGATTATGCCGCCCGGCTTCAATAAATCTAACACGCAGAAGTCTCCCCAAGTAATTTTCGAACCGCTGTGACCAGCAAAGGTACCCGACTAAATACCAAGCCTAATACTGACGAACAGCAGCTTCTATCATCGCTTATTTTAGTGCCGATACTTTAGCATACTTAGAGATTTAGAAAAGCCCGTTAGTTTTTATTTACACTATCTTCATGTACTGACCAAAAAGTCTCTCGCTCGATGCGTGCCACCGCTACATTTATAGCCTCTCCACCTAACAAAAACCTTAGAGCGCCATGCGAAGCAGTCGATAATACTTCCACTCCCATCAACCTGGATCTTTCCAATACATCTGCATGGGGATGACCAAATCGATTCATATAAGCGGCCGAAATTACCAGAATCTTAGGCTGAACATTTTTTAACAAGGCAATGGATGTCGCATTTGCAGAACCATGGTGACCCGCGATGAGAACGTCAGCCTTCAATGAATCTCGATAGCGCTCTACTAAGTGCATTTCAGCCTCTCCTTCCAAGTCCCCCATGAGCAGAAAACTCTGACCCCGATAGGTAAAACGAAGCACGCAAGAGCGATTATTTGAAGACGCCCCAAATTCTGCCCCAGCCGCAAAAGGGTAAAGAACCTCCAGGCGCCCCCCCGTATACTCCCAAGACATTCCAGCGGCGCAAGGTTTTTCGTTCATTAAGCCCGATACACGACCCGGCTCGCCAGACCACAAGTGCGTAGGCTGCAAATATTCCTCAACGCGCGCAGCTCCGCCCGCATGATCCGCGTCACCATGACTCACTATCAACCCACTAATATTCAGCAACAACTCTTGTTCACGGAAATAGGGGAAAACTGCACTTTCAACCAGAGAATAGCTTCCCAAGGCTAACCCGGTATCATAGAGCCAGTACTGACCGCCCCAGATCAATGCGATAGCCAAACCCTGCCCCGCATCGAAAACCAAGACCTCGGACTTCGGCTCCTTTAGCACTGAAGGCGTGTAGAGCACCAATAACAATACCGCCAGAAACACTGCCCGAAGCAGATAATTGCGAATAAAGAAAACAAAGCTCAAGAATAAAACCGCATAAGGAATTAATAAGACATTGCTTGCCCCAAAAGAAAACTCAGCTAAAAGACCAATTAAAGATGACAAATACTGAACCAGTAACTCTAAACCAGCATCAGAACAGCTCATCAAGATCTCACCAACTGGCCGACTCAAAAACGAGATACCTAAAGCAACTAAAGATACAGGCAAAACAAACAACGAAACCCAAGGAACGGCAAACATATTTCCTAATAAGCTCGCCAGCCCCTGAACATTGCCGATCAGGGCATTAATAGGAGCGAGGCCGACAATCAAAACCAACTGCAGCAACAACAGTGAACGCCAGCTTGCATCCATATTTAGTGCAAACCGTGACAACAATATAAGCAAAGCCACACAAATAAATGAATACCAAAAGCCAATATTCATGGGCGATAGGGGGTCGAATAAAAGTACCATAAACATTGCGGCACAATAAATCGCCAAATAGTCTCTGCGCCACCGCCCTGATAAAAGCACCAGAGCCAACACAGACATTACCCAAGCCCTGATGGCAGATTCACTCCCGCCAACCATAATGACGTAAGCAAGGCCGAAAAAAGCAACGACTGGCACTCGAAAAGCAGACCAGACCAAGAGCTTATAGAGAAAAAACATCACCAGCCCCACATGCAGGCCCGAGATAGCAAGCAAATGCTGTGTTCCTGTGTACTGCAGAACTCGTGAGTCTCCAGGACTAATTTGCCCCCGATCTCCCAGGATCAGGGCCCTAAGTAGACCTTTATGTTCTTTATCTAGGAGTAAGTTATTGAGATAGTCACCTAAACTCATACGGTATGAATTCAGGCTAGAACGAACTCGGTCCGCCAATGTGAACCCAGCCTCATCTTCAGCACTTTCGAGCACCTCCACAATTCGTCCAATTGCCGAAATTTTTTTATAAAACAGGTACTGTTCGAAAGAGCTGCCGACAAAATTCAAGCTTGCTCGCGGAGGCTTCAAAACAACACTCAACTTGTAGTAGCGCTTCTTTAAATCGAGATTAAGGGTATGAGAAAATGAGAGCCTTACTTTTTTACCCAATATTTTTCCATTATTGTCTGATGCTTCAAGCACACAAAAATCAGCCTTTGAATACAAGTGATAATCCACCGGCACAGAACAAACATAAGCCTCAATAGTTTGACTCCCACTATCGAGAGATCTATCAAGACGCGCTTCCAAGTATTCAGCAATCAGAATGTGAGTAAACAGAAGACCAAGCAAGCAGCTTAAGAGCGGCAAAAATAGACGTGTCTTAACCAAGCCCAAGCAACAAATTGAAAACAAAATATAAATAAAGGCGGGTAACAATTCCCCATAACAATAGAGTATGATAGGGCCCACACAAAATGCGGCCATCAAATAGAACATAAACTCATCCTTGAGCCTGACTACGAAGTGAACTTTTTATGCCAAAAGATCTGATAAAAAAATATCTTCCAGATCCCGACGCAATTCGTGAAAACAAATCCCTTAAGTTCTTGGGACCTCTAGTTCACCAGCCTAACTTATGGCATTTAAACCGCCATTCAGTCACTAAGGCCTTTGCCATTGGCTTATTTTGGGCATGTATCCCTATGCCCTTTCAAATGGTTGCTGCGGCACTGTGTGCGCTGCGTTTCAACGCAAACCTACCGGTTTCCCTGGCCTTAGTGTGGATTAGCAACCCACTTACTATGCCACCTATTTTCTATGCAGAATACTTATTAGGCGCCTGGATTCTTGATATTCCCGCTTCACCTTTCGAGTATGAGCTTTCATTCGAGTGGTTAAAAGACAAACTATATGAAGTCGGTATTCCTATGTATTTTGGCTCTCTCGTAGCCGGCTGCGTACTTGGCGTCACAGGTTATTTCGGCATAGACGCCATTTGGAAACGCGCAACCCTTAGAAAGTGGCACCACCGAGTCGCTGCCAGAAAAGCGAGAAAAGATAACAAGTCCGTTTAAACTGAAGCCTGCTCTGCAGCACTCCAGGGCTTCAACACACCTTCTTCCATGATTAATACTCTGTCCATCTTGTGCGCTAATTGCGTATCATGCGTTACGACAACGAAGCCTGTATCCAGCTCACGCTGCAAGGTCAGCATCACATCTTGGATCTTTCGTGCTGTGGTTTCATCCAAATTTCCCGTCGGCTCATCCATCAATACGCACTTTGGCTGATTGACCAGCGCACGAGCAATGGCAACTCGCTGACGCTCTCCTCCCGACAACTCAGAAGGCTTATGTTTAGCGCGTGCTGACAAGCCCACTAAGTCAAGCAATTCAAGCGCTCGCGCTTCTGCCAAACGCCGTTTCTGGCCAGCAATGAATAAAGGCATAGCAATATTCTCTACCGCCGTAAACTCCGCTAACAAGTGATGAAACTGATAAACAAAGCCCAGATTCTGATTTCTCAACTCTGTTAGGCGCGCCTCTGAGCACTGACTCAAGTCGCTACCACAAAGCCTTACAAGACCTTCGCTCGCTTTATCCAAACCACCCAATATATTCAACAAAGTCGTTTTACCAGAGCCGGAAGCGCCCAATACGCTGACCGACTCCCCCTTGCTAAGGGTGAAGTCTAAATTCTGAAAAATCGAAATTGGCGCAACAGCATCATCATAGTTTTTTGAGATGCCTTTCGCCTCAATAATTACGCCATCATTCATAACGCAAAGCCTCCGCGGGTTGAACTTTGGAAGCCCGCCAAGCCGGGTAAAGTGTTGCTAACAAACTCATAATCAATGCTGTCCCGGAAATAACCAGCACATCATCAAGTAAAAGTTGAGAAGGTAAGTCACTAATAAAATAGACATCCGGGTTGAGAAACTGCATCTTCAGAAGACTCTCTATTCCCTGAATAATATCGCTGACATTCAAAGCGAGTAGCACGCCTAATACGGTGCCGACCAGGGTTCCTACGATCCCGATATAAGCACCTTGCACAACAAATATCCCCATAATCGCCTTGGGGCTCGCCCCCATGGTGCGGAGGATCGCTATGTCAGCTTTCTTATCCGTCACAACCATCACTAAAGTAGAGATAATATTAAAGGCGGCAACCGCAACAATAACCATCAACAATAGGCCAATCATAGTCTTTTCCATGCGAATTGCCTGAAACAGGTTTCCGTGGGTTCTGGTCCAGTCTACGCTATAAAAACCTTCATCCAGGTTCATCGCTATCTGGCGAGCAATATAGGGTGCATCAAACAGGTCATGCATTTTTAAGCGCAAGCCGTGCACTGAACCTTTGATACGTAACATTTTTGCCGCGTCATCCATATGAATCATGGTCAGCGAAGCATCCAGGTCGGCTCCTACACTGAAAATACCTTTTACAACAAAACGCTTTAACCTTGGAAACACACCTGCAGGCGTTAAGGAAGCTTCGGGTAAAACGACAGTGACTTTATCCCCGACATCAACGCGCAATTGCCGGGATAGTATTTCACCGATAATCATGCCGAACTCACCTGATTTCAAATCCTCAAGAGAACCTCGAATCATATGCTCACTGATAATCGAGACCGATGTTTCTTCTTCAGGTAAAACGCCATTCAGCTGAACACCGTGAACTGCACCGTTACGCGTCACCATTCCTTGAGCATTTATAAACGGCGCGGCAGCAAGCACTTTCTCATTTTCAAGTACAGAATCCTGAAGTGTTTGCCAGTCTCGCATATCACTATAAGGTTTAATCACTGCGTGCGGCACCATACCCAAGATTCTTTGCTGTAATTCACGATCAAAACCGTTCATAACAGAGAGCACAGTAATAAGTAGAGCCACACCAATTATCAAGCCCACCATCGACGTTAGCGAGATAAATGAAATGAAGTGGTTTTTGCGCTTCGCCGATGTATAACGAAGGCCAATTAAGACAGGATAGAATTTAAACATGGCGCGATTAAACCACAGCCCCCCTAAGCAAACAACACCTTGTTTGTCAGTTCCTTTGCGCGGCATTCACAAAAGCCGCAAATCAATTCAGCGAAGCGAGCATTTCTTTGCTTTAATTAAAGCTATATATCTTTTTAAACCTCTATTTGTTGAAGCAAGCTGTCCCGACTTATGAATGACGATATTGAAACCATTACCGAACTCGCCAATCGACGACAATATTTTCGCGTTGAAAATAAAGCGTCCGTTGACATTGTTCCCAGAGCTGACAATCAAACTGCAGCGGAATGTTTTGAACTAAGCCCCGAGTTTGGTCTGATCTCTGAGTTTCAGCTATTGGATGTTGAATCAAAGCATCTACTCCGAACGCTGACAGATAAAGATAAAAACCTGGGGCAGTTTTTAAAAGTAATGAACAAGAAACTCGACGCCTTATCGAGAGTGCTGGCAATGAACAACCAGCAAAACTCAAATGACAACATTCAAACTGTTAACTTGAGTGAAGGAGGCTTGGCACTTAAGAGTGAGTCGGAATATACCAAAGGGCAAAGCGTCGCAATCAAGCTTATTTTACTACCCAGCTATAGCGGCTTAATACTTGAAGGCGATGTACTTTCATGTCGAGGATCGCAATCACCTTATGAGGTGCATATTGCTTTTACCGATATATCGGAAGCTCACCAGCAGTTGATTGCACGCCATATTATGCGAGTCCAAACCCAAAACAGAGCATCCACCCCCACTTCATAAGTCTATAGATTCTACTATGAGCAATATCAAAGCGATTCAACTTGGCCTTAGCCAACTCAACAAAGTTATTCTAGGCAAAGAGAATGAAATTAAGCTAGCCCTGACCTGCTTGCTTGCTAAAGGCCACCTGCTCATCGAAGACTTGCCTGGCATGGGGAAGACAACATTAGCACACGCTTTAGCAGGAACTTTGGGCTTAAGCTATCAACGCATCCAATTTACCAGCGACTTACTACCTGGTGACTTACTGGGCCTGAATATTTTTAACCGAGAAGACGGTAAGTTCCATTTTCACCCCGGCCCGATATTTTCCAACCTTGTACTCGCTGACGAGATCAATCGTGCCAGCCCTAAAACCCAAAGTGCTCTGCTCGAAGCAATGGAAGAGCGCCAGGTCACACAAGAAGGTGAAACCCGCGCACTCCCTGAGCCCTTTTTCGTCATCGCCACTCAGAACCCTAGCGACCAGTCAGGTACTCACGCGCTGCCAGAGTCACAATTAGACCGATTTATGATGCGCATATCACTAGGTTACCCAAGTGAAGACGCTGAAAAACAACTACTCAAAGGTATTGATCGACGCGCGCTGGCAAATCAATTACAAGCAGTGTTGAACGAGAATACTCTCAGCAAAATTCAAGCTCTAGTATCCAAAGTTCAGTGCTCAGACAGTATCGTCAACTACGTCTACCGGCTGGCAACATTGAGTCGTTTAAAAAGCAATGAAACACACGGTTTATCGCCTCGCGCAAATATATCTCTGATTCAAGCGGCTAAAGCCTGGGCACTTATTGAAGGCAGGGACCATGTTTTACCTGATGATATTCAGGCAGTCTTTCCAAGCGTCGCAGAACACCGCCTGTCTAACGGACAAGCAAAGCAAAGCAACCCTTTGAGCCAAAACATTTTAAAATCTGTTGATATTTTTTAAACTATCCCCATTAACAGTTTATTATTCTGCGAGCCCCTATATCTGTAGCCACGACCTATAGAGCTTGCTGAGCAGCATTTTTGCACAACATTATTTAGTACCAGTTTAAACACTTATCGTTGAAGGACATTTCTCATGAGCGAAGCAAAACACTCCAAAGTCATTATTCTTGGCTCAGGCCCTGCAGGCTATACAGCTGCAGTCTATGCAGCACGCGCCAACCTGAACCCAGTTGTGATTACAGGAATGCAGGCAGGCGGACAATTGACGCAAACAACCGACGTCGATAACTGGCCTGGAGATGCTGAGGGCGTTCAAGGTCCTGAATTAATGCAAAGAATGCAGCAGCATGCCGAGCGCTTCGAAACAGAGGTTATTTATGATCACATCAATAAAGCAGAACTAAGCCAAAAACCTTTTCGCTTAACGGGCGATTCTGGTGAATATACTTGTGACGCACTCATTATCGCCACCGGTGCTTCAGCGATGTATTTGGGCCTAGAGTCCGAAGAAACGTTTGCCGGCAAAGGGGTCAGCGCCTGTGCAACTTGTGACGGATTCTTCTACCGCAACCAGACTGTTTGTGTAGTTGGCGGCGGAAACACTGCCGTTGAAGAAGCGTTGTATCTATCCAATATCGCTAAAGAAGTTATATTGATTCACCGTCGAGACACACTTCGCTCGGAAAAAATTCTTCAAGACAAGCTTTTGGAAAAAGCTGAAAACGGTAATATTCGCATCGAGTGGAACCATACTCTAGAAGAAGTGCTGGGTGACGATGCAGGCGTAACTGGCGTGCGCGTCAAGTCAACCGAATCAGGTGAAGAAAAAGAAATACCAACAATGGGTGTCTTTATTGCTATCGGCCATAAGCCCAACACCGAGCTATTTGATGGCCAACTAGAAATGAATAATGGCTATCTGACCATAAAGTCTGGCCTCGAAGGAGGCGTAACAGGCACTAGCATCCCTGGCGTATTCGCCGCCGGTGATGTAACTGACCAGGTATACCGTCAAGCAATTACTTCAGCTGGCTTTGGTTGTATGGCTGCACTGGATGCAGAAAAGTACATCGACGCATTATAAGTATAACCCCCGGGCGGGTAAGCTTGACGCTTAACCGCCCTGCTCGCCTCAAAGGATATTGAATGGCCAACCTCCCCTGGCTGGATGCGAACGACGACTTCCCTCCCATTGAACAGGCTTTGCGCGACCCAGACGGCTTACTCGCTGCCGGAGGTGACCTTAGCCCTGAACGACTCATTCACGCCTATTCCCGCGGCATATTCCCTTGGTTCTCAGATGATCAGCCTATTCTTTGGTGGAGCCCCGACCCTCGCTGCGTTGTAATTCCTGATGAAGTACATATCTCCAAAAGCCTGAAGAAACACATTCGACAGAAACAGCCCAGGCTCAGCTTCGACCAAGCTTTCCCAGAAGTCATCAGACATTGCGCTCGACTCGATTCCGAGGAAGGCACCTGGATTACCGAAGAAATGGAAGAGGCATATTACGCTCTGCATGAACTAGGCGTTGCTCACTCGGTTGAAGTATGGGAAAACGAAGAACTTGTTGGTGGGCTCTATGGCCTAGCCATTGGCTGCTGTTTTTTCGGTGAATCAATGTTTTCATTAAAGCCCAATGCATCGAAAGTTGCCTTCGCATGTCTAAGCCAACAGCTGCATAAGTGGGGCTACGCTATTATTGACTGCCAAGTTGAAAACCCCCATTTACTAACACTCGGCGCAAAATGCATCGATAGGTCAGATTTTTTATCTATACTTAATAAAAATATTAAACGAAGCCCCTTACATTCCGAGTGGGCATTCGCCAATCAAGGCAACGGATAAA
>NZ_LWFZ01000630.1:0-10536 GCF_001635225.1 Oleiphilus sp. HI0086 | reverse complement strand
TTCGATTGCGCCACACCTTCTTTGAAAACGAAGATAAATAAATTCTCTTTTTTAGCAGTTTGCTCAGCTGCAAACACGCTTGCCGAGAACAAACATAGAAGACTCGCTAGGAGTAATTTAACGGCATGCATACGGGTCATTCTGACAGATCTCTATTTGCTGAAATAAATGGGAAGCTTTCTGGAATAATTGGCTATCAGTGATTTTTTGCAGTAAGCGTTTAGACTGCTCATAATCACCATTTCTATAATGCGCAAAACCAAGTGCATACAAGATATTTTCGTCTTTCAACAAGTCATAGCGTTGTAAGGAGTCAGTCTTTGCAACCATCGACTCATAGTCTTCGAGGTAAATATCGATACCAACACGCTGTCTAAACTTTTCTTCCTGCTGATTGATACGACGGTTTAACTGTAAAGACCTTACTGGTTCGCCAGACTTCAGATAAAGGGTTGCTGCCTTAGCAGAAAACTTCGGGAAGCGTATCGACGCCCAGTCAAAGACCAAGGCAGCCATTAAGTACTTTTCTTGGTCTATGTAGACCTGACCAAGCAACTCAAGCAACTTATCATCGTCGTTATATTTGATCACACCTTCTTCTAGCAGAGCCGCAGCGGCATCTTTCTGACCACTCTCTCTTAGGGCAAACGCTACCGCCAGATATTCTTTTGCCGAATAGTTTTCACTTTCTAGATAACGGTGCGCGTAGTCATTAGCACTTTGATAAAAGCCAAGCTCTAATAGGTAATAAAACTTCTGACTGTAGAAGCGCGAATACTCTGGGTGCAGTTCAATACCTTCGTCCAAGGTCGCCCAGGCGGAGTTCATATCATCAAGCTGCTTAAAGGCTTCGGCTTTGATCACCAACATTTGAGGATTATCTAAGGCTGCCTGACCCGCTTTACCAAGCGCGTCGATTACACCTTGATACTCCATTCGCTGCCAATGATTTCGGGCAATATAAAGATATACAGACTCTTTTGTTTGACCCTTTTCAATTGCAGCATCGAAGAATATATTCGAGATCTTCGGATAGCCGGTTTTATTAAACACTATCCCTTTCAGTGTGTAATAAGTACTAAAATCAAAACCTTCTTTTGTTACCTCAGCTTTTTCCAGTACTGTTTTCGCTCGCTGTATGTAGCCGTCTTTAACCAACGTCGCGCCTAGTGCTACATAGTCTATTTTTTCTGTCTTTTGTGCTGCTGCGCTGGATGGCAAACACCACATGAGACACATCACTACTGCCACAAATAATTTCATGTGCATATCAATCCAACTTAAATACTATTTTTTGCATCGCCCAAACCTTCACCTTCTTACCGTTGTAGGTGGCAGGCTCAAATTTCCAACGACGAATGGTACTGTCGGCCTTCAGGTCAAATATCTCTTCAGGCTTAGAGTCAAGAATCTCAACGTCTTCAACATTGCCACTTTCATCGATCAGAACATTCATGGTGACGTAGCCACTAACACCCTGCTTTCTTGCGAGCTCCGGATAAACAATCGGAGAACGCTTTCGAACCTTCGGAGGCGTATCGACGCTACTTTTGTCCATGGCCTGATCACTAGATCCTGCTAGAAGATCGTTATCAGAAAACTCAGAAAATTCTGTTTCATCAAACTGAGGAACACCGAAACTTAGCCCAGCCCCCCCCAGATTCGCGCCAACATTTGCAGGCTTGATTGAGGGTAGTTTTTGCGGCTGCTGTCGTTTCTTTTTCTTAGGTTTCGGCTTCGGCTTTGGTTTTTTGATAACCTGTTTCTTGGCAACATCAAAGTTGCTTGCATCATCTTTCGCCGAATCCTTTTCAATATCGGACTCGTTAAGACCAATCACCAAAACAAAAATAAGGAACGGAACAACAATCGCCGCTGCAATAGCCCATACGTATCTAATCATCAGCGTATACTCAGGACTCTTGCTCGGTGGCGACACCGACATCAGTCGCGCCGGAAAGTTTACATTGGTCAATAACCTCCAAAACTAGCTTCGCCGGTACGTTCTCATCGGTTACAACCAGTACCGACTTATCTGTACTAACGCGCAACATGTCGCGAAGTTTACTCTGCAGGCTGTAAATTCTGACAGGCTGATTATCGACATAGACATCACCTAACTTATCGATGAATACGCGTGTGGCCTTGGTTGATGCCGCTGCGGCGCTCGATGCACTGGGTCGGTCTAGGTCCAGCTTCATATCTTTTACAAAGGTTGTGGTAACCATAAAGAAGATCAATAGGATAAATACCATATCAATCAAGGGTGAAATGTCGATCTGACCTTCTTCTTCAGTTTCTTGTCTATATCTCATGGCTCATGCCTCGTTTTAAATCTTGTGTTACCAGGCCCCATAACAATTCAGTGCCGGTATATATGAGTCAGTTATTAAGCTTGCTGTTGACGCTTGCTACTCTCTTTAGATCTTGCAACAACCAGGTCGCGGATCTGGTCAAGCTCACGATAAATATTCCTTTCCTTTCGCTCGATGATCCTTCCGATCATTAAGCCAGGAATAGAAATCGCTAATCCCATTTGAGTGGTAAACAATGCCTTACTAATGCCCCCGGCAATACCACCTGACTGGCTAAACAAGGCCATATCGCCTAGCGAATTAAACGTTTCAATCATGCCATCTACGGTACCGAGCAAACCAAGCAGTGGTGCTACAGCAACCAATGAGCGAACTAGCGTTTTATGTTTGCCCAAGCCTTCTTTAATAATTGAAAACTCTTCATCTATCAGCGCTTTCAAAAGCTCCGGAGATGAAACCGTTCGCGAGGTATCCATCGCAAATTTAGCCGCTTCAGCCGTCGTAGATTTAAGTTTTAAAAATTTCTTTTTTTGCTTTTTTGCCCGACGAACCAAGTCTCGAGGGTTATGTTGCGCCGAACGAATATTCATCGCTCTGTAGACCAAGGCGAACCACAACAAAATAGAGACAAAAATGAGAGGCAACATAACAAAGCCCCCCATCTCGTAGTATTCGAGCAAGGTACTGGTATTGGGGATAATTTCTAACATTCGTGTTCCCTATAAACAGAATCTAATAATCAATGGAAAGCTTGCTACCAAGACCCAAGGCCTAGGTAGCTATGAGCTTAATTACACATTTGTCGATTCTTTATGGGTGTTTATCACGTTGAGCGCTGCACGCTCTAGGCCGTTCTTGGTGCGAAGTGCCCAGCTAGACAACATATTACCTATCAGCAACAGCGGGATCGCAACGATCAAGCCAAACTTAGTTGTCACCAAGGCTTCAGATATACCCGTTGATAGTAACTTGGGGTCACCCGTACCAAATTCGGTAATGATATCGAAGGTACCGATCATGCCGGTAACCGTACCTAGCAAGCCAAGCAAAGGCGAAACCGCTGCAATAACAAGTATTGCTGAGCCGAAACGATCTATTTTGGAGCTTTCGAACAAGATTGCTTCTGAAATAATATCTTCGATATGGTCTCGCTCTTTCTTGATATTACGAAGCGTTGCAGAGATAACTCTATTAGCACTGCTTGCGTTTTTCTTACACGCTTTTAGTGCCGCATCGATTCCATCACTTTCAACGAGTTGATTGACTCTAACGGTATTCTTTTGGATATCAGAACCAAGCATAATCAAGAAGATAATTCTTAGAGCAACTAAAGCTAAACCTAACAAGCCAATTGCAAGAATGATCTTACCTATCAAGCCACCTGCTTTAATATCATCAGAGAAACCTTTTTCTGCCTGTTTCTCTATCGCCAGATCAACATTGTCGAATAGGAATACGGGGATATTTGATTCGCCACCCAAGACACCTTGAATAGATTGGGACGACTCAGTATCCCAAACTTTAAACTTAGCATTGCCGCTTGGCGCTAGTACGCCACCATTTTCAGCATCCAAGCCAAAGCGAGCGATACGACCAACATTCAAGACTTCTCCGTTAACTTCTTTACCGGAAACATCAAAATAAGTTGCCTGAGCCTTATTTACACCACTATCAGAATGCAATGTCTTCGCAGCTTCTTTAAACGCCTGCCCTAATTGCTTATCCATATCTAAGGCTTCATCAACATTTACACCCAGCTTACTCAAACTTGAGCGAGCCTGTATAAGAGTTGTTTCAAGCAGTAATTGGTCATTCTCATTGAAGTCGACATCACGCGAGGCTTCGACAATATCCTGATTGAGACGATCGACCTGATTCTTTTTCTTTAAATAGCTTTTTTGCAGGCCATCAATATCACCCTGAAGTTTCTTCAAGGTAATTTCCTGAGATTCGGACAACTTAACCAAGCGTTGCTCTAAAGCCTTTTTCTCAGCGACCAGATAAGCATATTCCTTCTGATATGCCTGCTCTAGCTCTCCTGCCTGAACAGTAAATGATAAGCTGAAAACCACCATCATTAGCGATAATAATCGTATTAAGTTACTCATATTCATTACATCAAATATCCGTGTTAGGCCTAAAATTAATTCGAGGAAGTGTTAGCAGGAAGAAAGTTAGGTACCTTGAACAATCCGTTGCGGATGTTCTTATTGAAAGAATCAAATAAATAATCAAGTTCGCGTAGATTTTCACTTCCGCTTATTGAAGCTTGATTCCATCCGCTACTCTCTTGCTTAATCACCCCATATTCACCATCAGAGGTTTTGAAAAACATCGCTATTTTTCCTAAGCGTAAAACCTTAACTAGCTTGTCTTCACCCGAAATAAACAGCGACTCATTATAAATACCACTGCTTCGACCCAGGATTAACTCATCTTCTACAAAGGCCCATAGCTGATTAGCTGCTTTGTTAGGCGTGATAATATTTGTAATTAAGCGATGCTCAATATCATCTAAGGCTTTCAAGCGCTGCGGCAACTTAAATGGAATCGAATCAGCTAGAGAAACCTTAAGCTCTGCAATAACATTTTTAAGAACCGGGCTAACCTCGTCGTAGGCTTCAAACTTATCTTTATTAGCTGTTTGAAGTTTTTCTAGCTCGCGCTGTAGGTCTTTGATATTCAACTCAGAACGGCTAATCTTTACATCCAAGTCAGATTTTTGGTTAGAGTAAGACCGTATCTGATCATTGAAACTATCTTTCTTGAAGTTGATTTCATCGTGCAAAGACGAGATCTGCTGACGTATCTCAACCAATTCCTGAGAGATATTTTCAAGGGAATCTAAATTAGTATTTGCTGCGTAAGATGTGGCGCCAGCAAATAGCAACGTTAGTGAACTAAGCTGTGCGACGGATCGAATTTTGGATGATAGCTTCAAGGTTCCAACTCTCATAATTTTAAAGAGCTGGAAGTGTATCCCCGAATTATTTCAGTTATATTTCACAAATAAGTCAGATTTGTTACAGACAACATACAAGAATAATAACCATGAAAGGTGACGTAAATATGAACCTTGTAATACAAAAACATTACACACCATAAATTGACTTAAATTCATTAGTCTTTACTTGTATGCAAAAGTCGCTTACACCATCATTTCGTTATTATCATTAATACCTGCATATAAATCATACAACATTCACAACACCAACTATACTTGTAGTTAACGCTCTTCATTTCCAGACTTTCAAGGGAATTAGCACATGCTCGTAAAGCTTTGCATCGGCCTGCTGACATTGCTCTGCTCCATCAATAGTTGGGCACTTCGTCCCTCAGATAACGCTGAGTGGCAGATACGCGCACACCAAATTATTAGTACAGAACTGCAACCCTCCACGCTTACACCACAAGAACAATACCAAGAGCTCGCTTGGTTCGCTGATGCAGCACAAGACTACAAAGATATTCAGGTACGTGTTGTATCCGAACGAATCGATACGCACTTTTATGAAGCCAATACCCTAGCAAAGGCCTTTTTTGAACTCACAGGTATACATGTCGTACATGAAATAACCGGCGAAGACGATGTCATTAAAAAGATGCAAGCTCAGATATCAACGGGTAAAAGTCTATATGACGCCTACATCAACGATAGCGATTTAATAGGCTTTCACATTCGTTCAAATGAAACGCTGAGATTAGACACCTTTATGAAAAATGAGGGTGCAAAAGTTACCCTACCTACACTCGACCTAAACGACTTTATAGGGCTTAAGTTTACTACCAGCCCGGAAGGACACTTATACCAATTACCGGATCAACAGTTTGCTAATTTATATTGGTACCGCGCAGACTGGTTTGCCCGTCCTGACTTACAAGCACAATTTAACAAGATTTATGGCTACGACTTAGCCGTCCCCCAAAACTGGCAGGCTTACGAAGATATTGCTGAATTTTTTACAGTACATGTCAAACAACTCGATGGCCAACGCGTATGGGGACATATGGACTATGGAAAACGCGACCCCTCTTTAGGCTGGAGGATCTCAGATGCTTGGTTATCACTAGCAGGCACCGGTGATAAAGGCTTACCAAACGGTACCCCGGTAGACGATTGGGGAATTCGTGTAGAAGATTGTCGTCCTGCCGGTGCTAGTGTCGCAAGAGGAGGCGCGCTGAACAGCCCTGCTGCGATATACGCAGTAGAGAAGTATATTGAATGGCTGAATAAATACGCACCTCCCCAAGCAAAAACAATGAACTTTACCGAAGCTGGTAATTGGCTAGTCAAGGGCAACATTGCACAACAAATTTGGTGGTACAGCGCTTTCACAGCAGCACTAACCAAACCCGGCACAGCTATCGTCAACAGCGACGGCACACCTAAGTGGAGAATGGCCCCATCACCCAAAGGTGCATATTGGGAAAAAGGAATGAAATTAGGCTATCAGGACGCAGGCCCTTGGACCTTCCTGAAAAACACCCCTATAAAACGTATTAAGGCCGCTTGGCTGTATGCCCAATTCTTGGTCTCTAAATCCGTATCGCTCAAGAAAACGCTTGTTGGCCTCACTCCGATACGCCTGTCCGATATCAACTCTGCGCCTTTTACTAACAAAGCGAAAAAGCTTGGCGGACTTGTAGAGTTTTATAGAAGTACCGGGCGCGATGTATGGACGCCAACCGGTTCAAATGTACCAGACTATACCAAGCTATCTAATCTCTGGTGGCAATTCGTTGGTGAGGCTGTCGCAGAGAGAGCTACCGTGCGCAGAGCGATGTATGGTATGGCAAGCGCGTTTGACACGGTACTTGAAAACTTATCGACACAACAAACCGGCCCCTGCGCGCCGAAATTGAACCCAAAGCAAACAGAGCTATATTGGCTAGAAAAAGCGGGGGCACCAAAACCGGCACTATCTAGTTTCCCACCAGCTGCTACCTTACCCTATAAGGAGGCAATCCGTGTCTGGAAATAGAATATGCACTTATATGCGAACCGCATTATTCTTACTGCTATTGCTCCTTAGCAATCCCCTAGTGTCTGAGCAAAAGCAGGCATTAAGTATTATTAGCTTTGTTGACCCCCCTTACGTATTTGATGATGCGCAACAAGAAAAGGGGCTTGTGGAAATTATTATTAGTGAGCTATTTCAAAGAGCAGGCATGGAGTATGATTTTTATTTGATGCCTAAAAAGCGAGCTCTAATCTTTGCAGAGAAGACACCCAACACCTGCGTACTCCCGATCGAACGAAATCAAGAACGTGAGGTAAAGTTTACCTGGATTAGCCCCATTTTGATCTCAAGAAATGGTTTGTTTCAAACAATAGATCAGCACTTGGATCGAAAGATCATCACCTTAATGGATGCCCAACCGTATCGCATAGGCAGCCACTTGGGCAGCGCGAGTGGCGCATATCTTAAAGGCATGGGTTTTGAGGTAGAGATCGTTGCAAAGAATTCCGCAAATATTCATAAATTAAGAGCAGGCCGTATAGACTTTTGGGAAACAGACGCGGTAGCGGCACACTACATATCCCACACTGAGAACATCGAAATTAAGAAATCTGCATTAGATTTTTTTACACATCTTAGAGCAATCGGCTGCAACCTATCGATTTCGCCTGCAGTGATTAAAAACATTCGCAAACATCTTAAACAGATGTACCGGGATGGCTCGATCGACAAGATCAATCAGGAGTTTATGCCTTGATTTCTTAAACATCGTGAACAGCTATCGCTCAAAAACAATACTAGCGCCAACCACTAGAATCCTATAAGCTCGCTCTCCTTATTTTGGCTGTATTGTTATTGTACAGCCCCTACAGTTGAGCAGTTTATGAGTTTCGAGTCTTTAGGTCTTTCGCTTCCACTATTAAAAGCTATTGAAGAATTAGGGTATAAAACCCCATCCCCTATACAAGAAAAAGCTATACCTGAAGTACTTGCCGGCCATGACCTTTTAGCAGCAGCACAAACCGGCACAGGGAAAACTGCTGGTTTTACATTGCCCATCCTAGATCGTCTCGTTAAAGGCGAAAAACCAAAAGGTAATCGAGTTCGTGCAGTTATCCTCGCCCCAACCAGAGAACTCGCAGCACAAATTGCCGTAAGTGTTGAGCAGTATTCGAAACACCTTCCTCTACGTTCTTCTGTTGTCTACGGTGGCGTCAAGATTAACCCTCAGATGATGCTGCTACGTAAAGGTCTCGATATACTTGTAGCCACTCCGGGACGTCTTCTCGACCTACACTCTCAAAATGCAGTGAAATTTGAAGACCTCGAAATCCTTGTTCTCGATGAAGCTGACAGAATGCTAGATATGGGCTTTATAAGGGATATTCGGAAAATTATTTCCTTGCTTCCAAAGAAAAGGCAAAGCCTATTATTCTCAGCCACCTTTTCAGACGAAATCAAGATGCTCTCAAGAGAGTTTACACATAACCCCGTTGAGGTCTCAGTTAGTCCCAGTAATACAACAGCAAAAACAATTGAGCAGTGGATATACCCAGTCGATAAAAATAGAAAATCAAAACTTTTATGCCAATTGATTAAGGAAGAAAACTGGCAACAAACTTTGGTTTTTTGTCGTACCAAACATGGATCAAACCGCCTAACAAGAGTTCTCGAAGGGGCAGGTATCAAAGCTGCCGCGATTCACGGCAATAAAAGTCAAGGTGCCCGAACTCGAGCCCTACAAGAGTTTAAGTCTGGTGTCATTCAAGTTTTAGTTGCGACTGATATTGCAGCACGCGGCATCGATATAGATCAGCTACCTCAGGTTGTTAACTTTGAGCTACCTCACGTATCTGAAGATTACGTGCACAGAATAGGTAGAACCGGCCGCGCGGGGTCGGATGGTTTAGCGATATCTTTGGTTTGTGCCGATGAATTTAAAGAACTCAAAGGTATTGAACGGTTAACTAAACAAGTGATTCAACGTAGAACGGTCGAAGGCTTCGAACCTGTGCACTCCCTACCCGAATCCCAGCTAGATACTCGTCCGATCAAAGCAAAAAAGCCCAAGAAACCCAAAAAGCCAAAAGCCGAGCAGCACGGCAATCAGGCGAAGACCGACTCCGATAAAAATAAGCCTAGAAGAGCAAAAAGACGCCCTACTCAAAAGCAATCCCGCGGAAATCAGTCAAGCAGCCAGTCAAGTAACAAGGATATATGGAAACAAAAGTAGCCGTAGCCACTAAGAATTGTTTTGAAAGAACTTAAAAAGCTCAGATCCAGGTAATCTGAGCTTTATTGAAAAAAGACGATTAGATTGTTACAGAAATAGAGTCGGATAAGTCGCTTTCGAGGCCGTCAGTATCTACAACGGTAATTGCAAAATGATAATCACCATCGGCCAGCTCAGTAACAATATATGAGGTATCTAGACCATCGACCTCATGAACAGTATCAACCTCACCGTTACCAGCAACTTGATAGATTCTAAAGCCCTGTATTTCGTAAACTTCGAAATCTGAACCATCCGCTCGCTGACTTGGATAAGCCCAGCTAAATTCTATAGCGCCGAGAGACGCTTCTTGCTCCTGCCCGTCAGTAGCGTCAGAAGAACCTTCGTTGTCACTACCGCTAGAATCACTCGACCCGCTTTGACTTTCCCCACTGCCCGCTTGCTGGTCGTCAGAGCCACTGTCATCTTGTCCACCGACTACTGAGCCGCCAGTATCTCCAGCATCGCTTGAATTATCTGAAGAATCGTTGGAAGCCTCTTCACTGTTCCCCTGAGCCTCTTGCCCACCAGGCTCTTCAACTTGCTGAATTTCTACAGGTTCTTCGTCAGAGGTCGCTGCTGAGCCACAACCAACCAAAGCCAAGGGAGATAAACTAATAATCGAAGAAACAATGGCGCTACGTAATTTACTCTGTACTTTAAGAGCTTGGTCAATCTGTCTACGACTCAACCAGCCTTTATCGACGAGAATCTGACCCAAGGGCAGATCAGTGCCTTGCTGAGAAGCAATTGCTTCATTCAACTGCGTTTCGTTTATTAGGCCTTTATCTAAAAGAATATCACCTAGACGCGTTTTTTCTGTTTGTTGAGTCGCGTACATATTTTTACCCGCCTATCATCATTTTCTCTCGCACGAACCTGTATTCCAACTACTTAAAGACAAGCTAAATCACCATAGCGATTGTCTAAAGCTTGCAACAAACTGCGGGAGTAATACGTGAACCAATGTTGCGTAATGTTTCTATTA